>LIUJ01000270.1:11440-11849 GCA_001462255.1 Fibrobacteria bacterium GUT77
GTATAACAGCGATAATCTTATTTTGAAAGTTATCTTCTACAACCTTTGCATATTCAAAAACTTGGTTATTATCCAAATCATATACAATACGATAATCTTTATCTTCTATATTTTTATTAAAAGAAACGTATAAACCAATAACGCAAGGAAAGAAAAGCCAAACCGCTCCAGTACAAAGGTCACTACTAAGTTTTTCGTTGTGTATTTTTTTATGAATAATCAAGAATAAGAGAAATGAAAATACGCAAAGGAAGACGGTGGTTGCCGCGTCACGTATAACCCTATTACCGCTACCTATAAGAATAAGCAGAATTACAAAAAACAAGATGGTTAGAGCGGGGTGTTCATTTGTCTTTTTATAAATCTTAGTGTATATAGTTTTTAGTAAATTCATAAGCTACTTCCATAT
>LIUJ01000271.1 GCA_001462255.1 Fibrobacteria bacterium GUT77
AGCGAAGCGACGAAGCAATCTCGCCGGTGATAGGTGTAATGTTTGGTTGTGGTATCTATTAAAATCAAAACCTAAAAAGAAAGGAGTGGTAAAAAAATGCCGACACCAGCGTATATGTGGATGACCGACAATTCGGGAAATCCCGTAGAGGGTTCAGTTGACATTATCGGGCGGGAGAAGAGCGTGGAGATATTTGAGTTTGAGCACGAGGTGCGCATTCCCACCGACCCCGACACCGGCAAGCTTACCGGGACGCGTAAGCACGAGGCGATACGCATTCTCAAGGCGGTAGACGCGTCGTCGCCGTATTTGTATAAGGCGGCGTGCGAGGGGCAGACGTTTAACGACGTGACTATCAGGTGGTACCAAATAGACGACGCCGGTTCGGAGGCCGAGTATTTCACTCATACGTTGGAGGGTGTGAAAGTCTGTTCGATACATCCGATAATGCACAACGTCAAAGACGCGTCGAAAGAGCGCTACGAGCACTTGGAGGAGGTACAGTTGCGTTACCAAAAGATCACTTGGACTTACGCCGACGGTAACCTTCAGGCCTCGGATTCTTGGAAGGACGGGCGTTAGGCGCGCACGCGGGGCGGCAGGGACGCCGTCCGCGCGCTTGTCGCCTAAAATAAAAGAGACGATACGGGGCCGATTTGCCGGCGGTCAACATAATACGATAGGCACGCTCCTGCCTAATGCTTGGCCGCCAGGCAAATACCGCCGCATATTCCCCCCTCTCCTCGGCGGGGCCTCTGTTCGTCTCGTTTACTTAAATGGGGAAATTATCGAACAACGACGCGGATCACGCAACGGCTTCCTTTGCGCATATTCGCTCCACGTCCTTCGGAGTGAATAAATACCCCCCGTCGCCGGGGTACGGCTTATCGTGGAGGACTTCCACGGACAACAACAATTCACGCGGTATTTCGTTCGGAAAGGCTTTGCACCTTCCAAAACTCAGATAATGAACACACCTTCCACAAGCCGCCATGTCCGGCTGTGGATCATCCCAAAAACGTGGGTGTGAATACGGTTTATACGAGTCTTCTTTCATAACTATATCTCCCTTATGTATATAGTATTTCCATCCGTCTTATCAACCCAAAACCACGTATTCCGCCCAAAAAGTATTTCGGATTCAGCTTCGTTAAAGAAACGAATGTCTTTACCGTATTTACTGTTTATAATATACTGTATCGGAAAGCTCTCATCATAAACTTTTGTTCCGGATGATGTATATGCCTTAAATAGAATCGGTTTACCTATTTGATGCATATACATAAAGTGATCAATATCTATCGGATTCACCGACCTATAAACCATTCCCTCGTAGCTCGGTAACTTTTCAAGGGCATGATCTAAATGCGCTATAAAAGTCTTATCTTCCACGCTTAATTGGAGATTATTTCGCAATTTTTCATTTATCCGAAAATATAACATCTTCCAAAGCAAAAATCAAGGCTTTCGATAAAAAAACAACCACACAACCCCAAACGCCGGTCAAAGCGTATTCGATAGCGCCGGCATCAAAGTAATTAATCTTCCGATTAGGGTGGTTTTGGTACGGTCTCAAAAAAATTTGGCTTTTCACAACGCGATATAGTATATTATTCACAAATGTCCTAAGAACCGGCTAATGCGGATGTATTGGGATTATTTATAAATGTTGCTCACGAATACTACCGACAGATTCTTTATTTCTTTACGGAGGCCGATTATGAAAACAAATGTAGTCTTAGACGACGAGTTGGTCAACGAGGCGTTCTTGTACCCACAGGACGATATTCCTGAGGTGGAGTACCCGCCGGAGGTCATCTCGCGATTGGATAGAGAGTTTAATGTAGTAAAGGCACAACTCGCCACCGGCGAACTCAGACCGATGTCCGCCGCCGAAATAGCCGCTGAATTTAGAGCAAAAAAACATGGCAATTAAGACATACAAACTTGTTCCGTCAAATGGATTCTATAAAGAACTCGGGAAATTATCGAGCAACGACAGCGACCTTGTACTGAGTAAACTCCCGTTGTTGGAAGAAAACCCATTCTATCCGTCATTACGCACAAAAAAAATGAAGGGCACATTCAATACCTACGAATCCAGCGTGAACATGGATATAAGGATTCTGTGGCAACTTGACAATGACGGAGTAATCGCCTTAATGGACGTTGGACATCATGATGTTTTAAGGAAATATTAAGGTTGCCTACTAACCGTAAGCTAAAATCTACCGAGAATAGAACGCCGACTTTTTACGCCGACGAAGGGCAACCTGTTTACCTCGGCGAAGACAAAACGCTCCCCCGCAAATAACCACGCACCACGTTAGGGGGGCGAGGGTCGGGGGGCGCTGAGCGTGGTCAATAGCTCCGGCATCAAAGTAGTTAATCTCCCTACATTAGGGCGGTTTTGGTACGGTCTCAAAAAAATTTGACTTTGGACCTTCCCAAATATTATCTTAATTAGACCGATAAAAAGGAGACCGTAAAATATGTCAACAACGACTATCAACATCAAAATCGACAGTGAAACAAAAGCCGACGCCCAACAAATATTTAAGGCGTTAGGTTTGGACATGACCACTGCGGTGAACCTATTCCTGCGCGAAACCGTAAACATGAAACACCTCCCATTCACTCCCCCTACGAAAACCGCCGAACCGTCGAATCGGACGACAACCAAACTTGCGTTCGGGCGCGGTTGCATGAAAGGTAAAATTTGGATGGCTGATGACTTCGACGCGCCGCTTGACGACTTTAAGGAGTATATGGAATGAAATATTTGTTAGACACGCACACGTTGCTTTGGTATTTCGACGATTCATATAAATTGCCAAACGCCATTGCTACAGAAATAGAAAACATGGACGCGCAAAAATTCATAAGTGTAGCGTCTTTGTGGGAATTTACCATAAAACATAATTCGGGAAAACTTAGTTTTGACGGCGGAATCTCCACTTTATGTAAAATGCTGAACGCTAACCGATTCACCGTTTTAAATATTACCGAGCCATACCTTATAAAACTCGGCGCTATTCCTTTGTTACACCGCGATCCTTTTGATAGACTTATTATTGCGACTGCAATAGTAGATGATATAACTATCCTGACTGCGGACGAGAATATTCACAAATATGACGTTAGGTGGATGTGGTGATACACATCCTATAGGACGCCGACTTTCTACGCCGACGGGGAATTCTCGCAAGGGCAGCCTGTTTACCTCGGCGAAACCAAAACGCTCCCCCGCAAATAACCACGTACCCGTCAGGGGGCGAAGCTCGGGGGGCGTTGAGCGTAGTCACGTTGTCCGATATCAAAGTAGTTAACCCCACACATTTGGGTGGTTTTGGTACGGTCTCAAAAAAATTTGACTTTTCACTACGCAATATAGTATATTATTCATAAATCCCCTAAGAACCTGTTAATACGGACGTATTGGGCTTATTTATAAATAACGTCCGCAAAACGCTACTTAAAAAGGATAACGCACTATGGAGACAACCCTATCCGTTAACACCCGGCTTTTAGGCGACGCACTAAAGGTCAGCGGCCTTAAGACAAAAAAAGACACTGTCAACCTCGCGTTGGAAGAGTTTATACAAAAACGCAAAACCGCGGATATTTTGGCCATTTTCGGGTCAATCAAGTACGACGCTGATTATGATTACAAGAAAGCGAGACATCGGGAATAATGAAAGTATTGGTAGATACCTCAGTGTGGTCGCTGGCGCTACGACGCAAAGAACAAACGGAAATAGCCCAAAAATTGGCGGATTTGATAAATGCGTCATTGATTGTGATTATAGGGCCGGTACGCCAAGAATTGTTGTCCGGCATATCTAACAAAGATACGTTCCTAAAACTAAAATCCAATTTGGCGGTTTTTGACGACCTTCTTATAACTACCCACGACTATGAAACGGCTGCGGAGTTTCACAATCTCTGTCGCAAACACGGCATACAAGGCTCACACACCGACTTTTTAATATGCGCGGTGGCCCACAATAACAACTTGCTTATATATACAACGGATAAAGATTTTGAGGGCTTTGCGCAATATTTACCCATAAGACTTTTATAGAGCATTCTCTATGGTCTCCTAACCGGTAGAACTTGCTTATCTCGGCGAAGCCAAAACGCTCCCCCGCAAATAACCACGCACCACGTTAGGGGTGCGAAGCTCGGCGGGGGTGGATTGTATGAAAAATTTGGTTTCTAATAATAATGACGATACTAACTTTCTAACGTAATAATCCATTGTAATCCTACAAGTCCGATTTCTGACATTTTTTATTTATCACGAACACAACGCACAGAAAAACCGTTGGCCTCGTCGGAGTAGCGCTCGCTCACGCCGCCGCCGTCGTAGCTCATGCCCCGGCGAGACGCGTTGCCGTTCTCCGTAGCCGTCCACCAGTAGCCGTAGTAGCCGGCAATGCTGAAACCGCCGTCGGAGTAGCGGTAGCCGC
>LIUJ01000272.1 GCA_001462255.1 Fibrobacteria bacterium GUT77
ATAACAGTGCTCCTACTTCGATTACTATGGCCGGTTCCGCCTCTATCGGGGCGGGGAGTAGTGGGGGCGGCGGTGGCGGTGCCCGGGTTTCCATTGTTCTGGATGATCAGACAAATGTAAACATTAAGCAATATGCAGGAAGCATTGACGGACGCTTAGGCGTTGTTACTAGCCTTGCAAATCAAGGGGATACAGTGCCTTCGGAGAATGTTATCGTTCAGTGGTATAGGAGAACTATATCTGACGATTTAGATGATGTCGGTCCGGTTTACGCAGGCTCTGAAAGAAACTGCGAGAAGTTGAAAGAAGCTTCAGCGACAGTAGTCGGGGGAGGGTTGTTCTACTTTTTGCCGGATAACCTTGATACACTAGGGGGGCCTGATAGCGACGGAAAGTATTATTACTTTGCCCGAGTGTTTGCGACTTCGAGGAACGGTAAGCCGTTGGCCGGAGTCCCGGAAGCGTTTTCGCCATTGATTACGGTTACAGTGGAAGAGAGACCTGGGATTAACGTTTCTGTATCGGGCGGAAGTGCGGGGCTTGCGGTGACGTTGGTGGAAGGGGAGTCGGAGGACCTTGAAGTTATAGCGGATGTAGGTTCCGCTTCTGGAACCGTGCAATACAAATGGTATTGGACCAACAAAGACGGGGTCAAACAAGGGGAAGCGGAAGGAACAAATAATGGAGATGCTTATTCTACGCCTGTTGAGTTATCGGCGGGGTACTACTACTATCGTTGCGAAGTATCTTTGGACGACAACTCAGCGATTCCGGTGCTGTCACCGGTGTTTACGGTAACTGTTACCCATGCAACTAAGGGCGCGATTCCCGCGACGGCTGTGATAAACGTTGCCGACTTGACCTCCTTAGATTATTCGGTGCCGGCGTCGAAGTTAAATTCAAGCTCACAGAATAATACATCCGGAACAAAACTAAAAGTGGATGTTAAATCATCAGGCATTGTAACCGGGGGTACTACAGGGTTTAGTTATTCAGCGACAAAGGTCAAATATACGAAAATAGGGCCTTTGGATCAGGAGGATTATACTCAGAGTGGGACTGACTCGGATTATGGGGATAATGACGAGTATAACCTTGTGACAACGAACACTACGGCCGGAACAAATTGGAACCACGGGGTAGGAAACGCGGGAACTTATCTTGTTGAAGTTACGGTTGAAGGCACGAAGAGTGGCTCTACCAACCAGATCGCTACGAAGCGCGTGCTCTTGGTTGTTAAGCCCAAGAATCTGTCGACCATCGCGGCGACGGGCTTTACGGTTAAGGCGCCCGTAGGCGACTCCGTTTACAACGGGTTGGCAAAAACGCCCACGGTCAGCATTGTGGACGGGTCTTACACGCTCCAAGCCGGTGAGGATAAGGATTTCACGGTTTCGCAGCCAGCCGGACAGAGTTGGGTTAACGCCGGAACGCCTTCCGTTACGGTGACCGGGAACGCGGTGTGGGAAGGCGACGATATCGTTGACGCGAACTATATAGGGAGCAGGACCGGATCTTTTACCATCCGTAGAATGCCTATTGCCGTAGATCAAAATAAATCAACGGTTAACGGGAAACCTTACGACGGGACGGATACGCTTAGCGCGAGTAGGATCACAATAGTGTTTGACAGGGCTATGCCGGCATCGGGGGCTCTTGTCCAAGGTGTGGATTATATTGTTTCGGGGCAGAAGTTTGACGTGAAAGACGTGGGTTCGAGGACGGTGAATACGATCGGCGTGCGTCTCGACAGTACGAACAGCGTGAAAGCGAGAAACTACACGTTCGGCGCGGTGAACGCGGCGGCCGTGTTTACGAGCTCGTTCAGCAAGTCCGGGGTGCAAATTACGAAGAGAGACCCGGATGTGTCGTTCCTGAAGTACAGTGTGCCTACGACGCATCTGTACAACGGGCAGGCTCGCGGCATTGGGGCGGTGGACTGGAAGACCGGGGTATCGAATCCGGGTCAGGCGGCGTTTGAGGTTTATTACGGGGACAAAAACGGCACAACGGCTCCTACGAAAGAAGCGCCTAAGGGGAATGTAAACGAGGCTTCGGGAGAGCCGGAGAAAGCGGAGTACGCGGTTTCCGTGGCTGTTCGCGGCGGAAGCAACTTCAACGACGGGACTATCTATTTACCCGAGGAATACGTTATTGATGTACCTAAGGAGATCGAGGTTACGCCTAAGCCTTCGTATAAGTCAGGGGCTGAACAGGATACGACCGTTTACATCGGAATGCCTCTTGCCCTCAAGGCGACCGTTTTGAGGCCGGACAGCGTGACGGTTACAGACGCCGCCGGCGAACCGATTAAGGACGCGACCGGTTCAGCGGACTCTGTCTTGAGATACAAGGGAGGAACGCTTTCGTATCAATGGTACAAATTGCCGAACGCGTCGGAAGTAGATATGGAGAAGTGGGATACCCTAAAGGTAAGGGGCGGCACTTCGGATACCTATACGCTGGCCCAACCTCTCGTGGAGGGAATGGAGTATTACAAGGTCAGGGTTATTTGGACATACCCGACCGTGCAAATTCCGGACACGGCTTTTTGTGAACATGTGATAACGGTGAAAATCGGGCCGGAGCCTGCCAGCTTGGCCGACGCGGAGATTACAGTCACCGGAGGGCCTTATACGTATGACGGCACACGCAAGGAGATCGCGGAGGGTAATCTTACTGTTACCGTTGGCGCCGCGACGTTGACGGCCGGATCGGACTTTACCTTTACGTCTTACGGTTTGAACGCCGGTGTCGGCGCGGGAACCGTGACCATTACCGGTATCAACGGCTACAAGGGGTCGAAGGTGGGGTATTTTGATATTGATAAGATTGTGACGGACGAGACGGTTCTTTCTTTCGGGGCCACGAGGCAGTACAACGACTCGATACAGGAGTTCGCGGTAACGCCTAAGAGTGGGAAGTCGGGTTTGGGCGCGGTTACGCGTCAGTATTTCTCCGTAGTGTCGGACGATTCCATCGTCGCGCTTACCGGCGCGCCGAAGGCTGTGGGGACGTACTTGGTTAAGGTGACGATAGCGGAAGGCACGAACTTCACGGCCATGGAGGAGTTCGAGAAGTCGTACAGCATAGTGAAGAGGGTGCTTACGAAGGACGACTACACCTACACTATCCCGGCGGATCACGCTTATACGGGTGTGGCGAAGCCTGCGGTTACGGCTACGCTGAAGTCCACGGTAAAGGGTTACACCGGGACGCAGCGTGTTGTTTACTTGTTGGGCAATGAGCAGTTGACCGCGATGCCGACGGCCGAGGGCAGGTATGAGGTAGCCGTTGACGTAAGCGGCGACGCGAACTTCGCCAACGCGATGGTGATCTTGGGTTTCTACGAGATTCACGAAGAAGGTTGGGTGGGCGTAGCCGAGGTTGCCCGCGAGGTTCCGAAGCAGATCGTAGTAGAGGAAGCCGCGGTTGCGCCGGTTAAGGCGGTTGCGGTAGCGTTCACGGCTGGTCCGAGCCCTGCGAAGTTGGGTAGCGCGATCAAGTTCTTCAGCGCGAAAGCGGTGAAGAGCGGGTCTCTCTACATCTTCGACGCGGCGGGTAACAGCGTGGCGAAGGTGTCCGCGAAGGCGGGTGTAGGCGAGATCGGCAAGTGGGATCTGAAGAACAAGGGTGTAGCGGTTAGCGAGGG
>LIUJ01000273.1 GCA_001462255.1 Fibrobacteria bacterium GUT77
GTCAACATTACGTTTTTATTGTTGAATAAAAACCGACGTTTTAACTTTTCATGATATCCAAAAACTCCTTATTGTTTTTGGTAACCCCCATTTTCTCGTTCATAAACTCCATGGCCTCTATCGGCGACATGGAGGCCATGAACTTCCTAAGTATCCACATCCTGTTCAGCTCCTCCGGCGTCAGCAACATCTCCTCTTTTCTGGTACCGCTCTTGAACGGGTCGATGGCCGGGAAGACGCGGCGCTCGGCTATCTTTCTGTCGAGCACCAGTTCCATGTTGCCCGTGCCCTTGAACTCCTCGAATATCACCTCGTCCATGCGGCTACCGGTCTCTATCAGCGCTGTGGCGATAATGGTGAGTGAGCCGCCGTTGTCGATGTTGCGCGCCGCGCCGAAAAAGCGCTTGGGTTTGTAGAGCGCCTGCGAGTCCACACCGCCGGAGAGGACGCGTCCCGAATGCGGCGCCACGGTGTTGTGGGCGCGGGCCAAACGGGTTATACTGTCCAACAGGATCACCACGTCGCGGTTGTGCTCGACTAAACGCTTGGCGCGCTCAATAGCCATTTCGGCCACAACCACGTGGCGGTCGGCGGGTTCGTCGAAGGTCGAGCTTATAATCTCGGCGTTGACGGAGCGTTGCATATCGGTGACCTCTTCGGGACGCTCGTCTATGAGCAGGACTATGAGGTGCACCTCCTTGTGGTTGGCAAGGACGGCGTTTGCCAAATTTTTGAGCAAAACGGTCTTACCGGTGCGCGGCGGCGCCACTATGAGGCCGCGCTGACCCTTGCCTATGGGGGCCATCAGGTTGATGATGCGTGTAGCGGTTTCTTTCGGATTGTACTCAAGATCCAATTTTTTGTCGGGAAAGAGCGGGGTGAGGTCGTCGAAGTTTATCTTGCGCTTGCACTCCTCCGGATCTTCGTAGTTGATCATTTCGACCCTAAGTAGCGCGAAGTAGCGCTCCGAATCCTTGGGCGGCCTGACCTGGCCGGAGACGTTGTCCCCTGTCTTCAGGTAGAACCTCTTGATCTGCGACGGCGAGACGTAGATATCGTCCGGGCCGCTGAGGTAGCTGTTTGACGGTGAGCGGAGGAACCCGAAGCCGTCCGGCATAATTTCGAGCACACCCTCCGCGAACATCTGCCCGTTCTGCGTGGCCTGGGACTGCAATATCTTAAAGATAAGCTCCTGCCTGCGTAAACTGCGGCTTTCCCCTACACCCTGAGTTTCGGCCAACGCGTAAAGGTCGGCCATCGACATCGACTTCAATTCTACAACATTCATTAATACACCCCAGACAAAAAGGTTTTATGGTATTATGGACAACGACGATTCACTGTTAAACGACGAAACGGGACCCTGCCCTGCCGGTTACAAGTTACAAGAAAACCGCTGTACCGTGAGACCCAAATGGTGGCCATAAATGGCGATTATTGATGGTTCATAACGACCTACGTTTATAAAAATAAGTTAATGACGCCCGCGTGTCAAGATTTTTGTTATTTTTTTTTATTTTGATTTCGGCGATGGGATAATGTATATTTATTGTCGCTTCGCCGTATCAAGCGCCGTAACTCTTAGCCTTTGAGGTGGTAGCAATGAAATTCAACGATATCGTAAAGGCCTTAAACGCCCGCATTGTCACAAAATCCTCGGCTTTCGACGGTTGCGCCGCCGAGAGCGTTATCGTATCCGACCTGATGAGCGACGTCCTCATGATGGAGAAGCCGTCGCCGCTTATCGTCAGCTCGCTCTCCTCCGACCAAACCATCCGCACCGCCTCCATGGTGGACGCCGTGGGCGTGGTCATAGCCCAAAACAAACCCTTGCCCGACAAAATGTCGAGCTTGGCGGAGGAACTCGACGTAACGCTACTCCACACGCAACTCGAAAAATTCGAGTGTTGCGTGCTCTTGGGTAAGCTATTGGAGAGGGACGGTGCCGCTTGACCGGAAAGACAGCGCCCCTTGTGGAAACTTCGGGTTCGTCGCTCCTCACCCTCGAAATAGTCTTCAAACTGAAGGTGCGGGACGTCATGACGACCGACCTCGTCACCGCCGCGCGCTCCGACACTTTGCGCCACGTGCAAAAACTCATGCAGGAACGCCACATCTCCGGCGTACCCATCGTTGAAGACGGACGCCTGTTCGGCCTCGTGAGCGTAGACAACATACTCCGCGCCCTCGACTTCGGGTACATTGAGGACGCGGTCGAGGGGCGGATGACGCGCAACTTGGTGGTACTCGACGCCGATATGCCGCTCACGTTCGCCCTGTCGTGGTTCGAGCGCTACGACTTCAGCCGCTTCCCCGTGCTCGACAAAGAGGAGAAAATAGTAGGCATAGTAACAGCCGGCGACATCGTGTCCAAGATACTCTTTGAGATGAACAAAGAGGTCAACAAGATGGAGAGCGACAGCGTCCTGGCGCCGCCCTCCGCCGCCGCAAGCGTTCCGGGGGGACGGTACTATAGGGAGTTCCCCATAAAAAAATTCGATTTCGAACGCGGCGGCAGCGCCTCAAACGAAATCAGACGGGTACTTAAAGAAAGACAGTTGAGCCCAAAAATCATACGCCGCGTAGCCATAGCCAGCTACGAACTGGAAATAAACTTGGTCGCGCACTCCGACGGCGGCAAACTCTCGTGCTACATCGGCGACGACAAAATCGAAATCATCGCCAAAGACACCGGCCCCGGAATACCCGACGTAGAGCTGGCCATGCAAGAGGGATTCTCCACCGCGACTGACTGGATAAGGAGCTTGGGTTTCGGAGCCGGACTCGGCCTCCCCAACGTCAAACGAGCCTCCGACAGCTTCGACATAAGCTCGCAAATGGGCCTGGGAACCATCGTAAAATCAACGGTGTTCGTAGACGAGGCGGCGCTTAAAGACTACCTCGGCCACGACGCTATGGAGCGGCGCTAACCGATCAACTCCACGCATTTGTCCAACACTTCCTTGAGGTCATCGTACGGCAAGATCGCCCGCGTCTCCTCAACGCTCATCCATCGCGGTTCCCTATTGGGTTCGCCCTCGTTGGCTTTGGATACGTATTTTGCCGCAAAATATCTGACGCGATACCGCTTGTTGTTAAAAACGAATTCACGCAACCCGCAGTACCCGCCGATCTCCCCAACCATCCCGCCCTCTTCAAGAAGCTCGCGCACCGCAGTCTGCTCCGGGGTCTCGCCGCGCTCGATGTGGCCTTTGGGGAAAATGCGCTGCTCCGGGAAATTTTTGGAACGTACGGTCAAAATCTCCGTCTTACCGTCAATCATGCGATATAATACCGTGCCGGCCTGCTCTACTGTCTTTAGGGGTGACGATTCCATTTTTTTATCCTTTATTAAATATTTGGCTATTTACTCGTAATGTCCCCACATCCTCAGTATTTTTATAATTCTCTCGCTCTCAACTACCTCATAAACAAGGCGATGTTGGATGTTTATCAATCTCGCTTTCCGGAATACACTCCGAAAGCGGAGTATTAAGTCCTTCAAGTATATCTTTCCTCATTTCAACGTCTTGAGACAAAAACGCCGTCTCTTCAACACTTTTCCAATATTCAGCCGAGACCATAACCATAGCCTTCTCATTACCGATAACAAATATCGGTTCGTTATCGTCCTGAATGTTTTTTAAAATCTCGTCAAAACTTTCTTTAACCGCCGTAGCCGTCATGGTTTGCATAATGCCCCTCCTTATAAAGTTTTAAACGTTAATTACGAAAACATCGCGCTTATTGTCCC
>LIUJ01000274.1 GCA_001462255.1 Fibrobacteria bacterium GUT77
CGCCGGTTGTTTTGCCGCCGGGTAGAAGTTGTTTTTTACTTGTAACGGTATTGATACGATCGGTATCGGTATCAATATCAACATCAATATCCTCGACATGATATTCGTCATTCCGAATAACGTCCTCGCCGTCGTCGTCCGTTATTGATCCCATAAGGTCGTTATTGTGGGCGGACGCGGCCTTTAATTCCCTGCTGATTTGCGAATAGCTTGTTTCCACGCTGATGAATTTTTGCAGTGACAGCGCCGGTATGTCGTCAAGTCGTATTGGTGGGATATCATTCGCGTCCTTGTCTGTCGTATGACCCTGTTTTTCCCACGCGTCGCCGACGAATGTCTCCATATTCGGATTATCACCGCGCTCCGTAAGTTCGTTTATTCGTGTTGTCAAGCAGTCCTTTGCCTTTTCGTTTTTTCGCGTGGGTATGAAGAGCATTGCCTGCGGTCTCGTCATTGCCACGTACAGTAATCGCCGATTTTCGCGTTCTTGGTCCTCGTCGTAGCGTACGATGGGTTTTAGGTCAGCTTTTTTCTCCCGTAGATCGTCTATTTTGACGTATGGTGTGAAGCGCCTTGTTTTGTCTTCGTCTGTCCATAGCAGGACATTCGGGCCGTTCGGCCTTCTTAACGCGTCGCCGTTCATCAGAAAGACTACGGGAAATTCCAACCCTTTTGAGGCGTGCATAGTCAGTATTTTTACGCTTGATTTTTCCGTGGCGAGCGTGTGAATGTTTTTGTCGTCACGCGCCTCTTCATCGTTGTCGTACAAGCGTTCCAAGTGTTTTATCAATCTATCTAAGTTTGCGTTTTGTCCGTAGAGATACTCTACGCAGTAGTCGGTTACCTGCCGTAGGTCGGCGAGCAATCTCTCCCCGTCGATTAGCCGTATAAGTCTTCTACGGACGGTCGTTTTCTCTATTACGCTTCTGAACAGTTGCGCCCATAATTGCCTGTCGGCGAGTTTTTCCCAGGTGTCGAGGGCATGGGCGACGCAAAGATTATCGCCGGAGCAGTACGGGTTTTGGCAGTAATCGGTATCGCTATCGGGAGTTATGGACATAGCGGGTTTATTGAAGAAGCGCGTGAGCAACGCCGCCGTACGGTGCGGGCGTGAGTGTTTTTTACGGATTGCGGTAAGCAGCGTTATAATGTCGAGTGCGATGGCCGAATTAAAAACCCCCGTCATTTTGTACTTGACGTATGGGATTCCGCGTTTTTTGAATTCCTCTATAAACGCGGCGGTCATACTGTGTTTTTCTATAATGACGGCGAAGTCTCCGTATTTGAGCGTCAAATTTTCCCAACCGTCGCCCTTGGGTATCGATATTGCGGTACCTATTGATTTTTTTATTGCCGTGCTCACGGCGTTGGCCATGATACGTTGGTTGTCGGGTACTTTTTTTTCTGTCAACGCGACGATTTGCACGGCCTTATGTTTGAGCGGGTAGAGCGGGGCGTTTTCGCGTAGCGGCGGACGCGCGGAGCCGTCTATAGGGTAGGACACGCCCTCCGTGTCGTTGAAGAGGAACCAATCGTTCTCTCCGTTGCCGCAGAGGACGGCGTTGTAGCCGTATATGATTTCCGGTAAAGATCTGTAATTGTCCTCGAGGCGGTAAATCTTCCCGCCCGACTCGGCGATGGTTCTTTTCGCGGAGATGTAAGAATTTATGTCGGCGTTTTGGAAGGAGTATATGGATTGCTTCGGGTCGCCGACTATGTATAATTCGGCGTCGTGTTCGTTTTCCAAGAATATTTTTTTAAATATGCTCCACTGTATCGGGCTTGTGTCCTGAAACTCGTCGATTACGCCGTAGCGTAGTCTCTGCCGCAGCCGTTTCAGCATCACGCCGTCCGCGGAGTATACGGCGTCGCGCATTAGTCGTAACATATCGTCGTATGAAAGCAGTCCGTTTTCCCGTTTGTACGCGTCGTATCTGTCGGCCAATATCGTAGCTGCCCTATGGATGAAGGCGTACGTCAGGCTTTGCAGCAGGTTTTCCGTCTCCGCTTCGGCGGCGTTGTTTAGCTTTTTTACGGCCGTTTCGAGTGTTATTCCGTGAGCGGGTGTAAGATCGGGTTCGGCGCCGTCGTTACTCGTCATTTCGTGAGCCGTTTTGATTATAAGTCTTATGTGTTTGTCGTTGAGTCTCTCCCCGTGGCGTTCCATAGCCAAGAGTCCCTGCGGCAGACCGCTGTTCTCGTCTTCCCAGTCCGTTCTCATGGAGGTGCGCAATACGGTTTTAGCTCTCTCCGTATCGTCGTCGACCATTGCGGTATTGAAATTTACGCCTGTCTCGAACGGCCATGTTTGCAGTAACCGCAGGCATACCGAGTGTATAGTGCCTATAAACGCCTCGTGCATATTGTTTAGGCAGTTTTCAAAATGCGCGGACAAGTCGCGTTTTTCCGGGTTGGCGCGAAGCTCGTTTATCTTTGCGGCGATGCCGTCGCGTATGCGTTTTTTTAGTTCACCGGCGGCCTTTTCCGTGTACGTTACCAAGAGTATGTTGCGGAGGGGAATGTACATGTCGCCGCCCTTGCCGCGGCTTTCGACGCGTTCGAGCATACGTAACACAAGATTGACGATGGTGTACGTCTTTCCCGTGCCGGCGTGCGCCTCTATTACGCCGTGCCGTGTTAGGTCTATGTCGTTTGCGGATGAAATTCTGTGTCCGTCAATCATAGTGCCACCTCTCAAGTATGGGGGCGTAGCGGTTGTTTGCGACGCGCCGCAAATCGTCGTCGCTCATTTCCGGCGGTTTGGCGTCGGCCAATCTAAACGCCTTTAAGAACGTATAATACCCCGCCAAATAATCGGTAAGCGAGTCGGCGGTCAATTTTTGTAAGCGCTCCTCGTAGCTCTCCAAACCTTTTTTGTCCGGTTTAAGGATACCGGCTACGGCCTCAAACGGCAAATGCTCGCGGTTGTCGCGGTTATCGACGAGCATTTGCGTGAGTACGCGGTTCAGCCATTTCTCCGTATCGCGCAGTTTACGCTCGTTCATTTTCATATCCGATACCTTTATAGTCGGCTTATCACCGTGATTTAGCGCGACAAGGGCGACGGGACGCCGCTCACCGCCTTTTCTCATTTCGTTAAGCCACATCATAATCCCGTTCAGCCAAAGATTGAGATTGTCCTCCGGTTTTCTTTTAGTGTCTTTATCAAACCCGACAATGCCCGTTTTAAGGCGTTTATTCGCCGGATCTTTTGGAATGACGGTTATTTGAAGGCGCGCGTTAACCGTGAAATCGCCGCATATTACGGGGAACTCGTCGTTTTCGACGAGTTTGTGGTTAGAGAAATTTTTACGCAACTCACCGGCGGTATCGGCGCATACGTCAACGCATGACATTGTCCAATCAATCAATTCCTTACGTTCCATTCGGCAAATGTGTCCCTCCGGCGCGTGACCGGAGTTGACGTGTTCGTCATAAAAGCTTGCGGCTATGTGTTCGGCGTCCGTTTCCGTGATGTCGGTGTTGTCCGAAAGAATCGTGTTTATGATGTTTATCCACACTTTTCTTCGTAACGCGGATATGTTTACCGGCCCTGAGTCAAGCGGCTCGTCGGCCTCGGTCATATCGACGGCGTCCTCATCGTCCGCTATTTCCAATGTTTTGCGGAGATGGTATTCGAGCGGGTTGGAGAGGAATTGTTTTAAATCCCGAATATCCGCAGTTGTTGATGATGAAATCGTACCTACGGTTTGATTGCCGTTTGCGGACGAATCGCGATTGACGGCCAAATCATGTCTGTGTTTGACCCTCTCTTTTAAGCTCTCGGTAGCTAATATTCGTTGTTCCTTATCCCATGACCCGTGTTTGCGCCCGGCCTCATGCGCCGTTTCCAACGCTTCGTGTATGACCCACGGCACGTCTCGCCGCGCGGAGCATTTTCGAGAATTTTCCTTTTTGTCGACGAGTCCTTGTCCTATAAGGTATTCCTCCAGTTCCAATACGACGCTCGACGGTTGCAACTCTTCGTCTTTTTGCATATCGCGCGCCCTATAGGAGAGAATCAATCGTTCCTTTGCCGCGTGCGCCATTTCCAAAAACGCGAAGCGGTTATCCCATACCTTGTCGGAGTCGCCTACTATCCGTTTGCTCGACAAAAGATCCCATCCCGGCGTCTCGTTTGTTCCCGGAAACTCGGCGGCGCCGAGCCCCATTGCGAAAATAGCGCGGTGGGGGAGTATCATGGACGCCCGTAACGGCGCGAAAGTAACGCCGCGCCACGCCGTCGACGGAGCGGTCGGTTCCGCCGGTACGCAACCGCGCGCCAAAGCTAAAAACTCGCCGTTATCCATATCGCTTCGGTTTGCGCAAGCGTACTGTAGAGTAATTTGCTCCAATCCGTTCAACACATCGCGGCGGACACGCGCCTCAGCCGCCTCGTTCGTCGAACAGTCGCCGCTGATGTGTCCCAACCACGACCAAACGGCCGTCCGCATGGTCTCCACGGCGGCGCGTATGTCAATCAAGCGCCTATGGCCGGTAAAAAACGCCGATAAGTCTCTAAGCTCTCCGAGAAGCGACATAAAGAGCTCCGCGCTTAGCTTGGCGCCGTCGTCGCTCATCTCGGCGCTCTCACTCACGCGCCGCATTCCGTATTCAAACGTGTGTTCGTCGATAACGGCGGAGCCGACGTCGCCCATGAGTTCGCGTTGCTCCGCGTTGTATCCCCTAAACATACCGAATGTTGAAGCCCATCTTTCCCATCGCTCCGCGTCGAGTCGCGAAAAGCGCTTGCTCTCCATCACTATCGGATTTTCCAAGAGCTCGAATATCAACATTCGGTTGAATTCCCCGCCGGCTATGCCGAATAGGGCAGAGAGCGCCTTGGCCGTAAGGTTTGAACCGCCGGAGGCTCCGATAATCGTGAACGGGATGTATTCGGGATGGCTGCGCGGGTACGCCCCGAAAACGCGCTGTATGTACGGCGCGTACTTATTCGGATCGGGTATGTAGACCGCGATGTCGTCAAAACAACGGATTACATTGTCGTGCGCCATATCCAAAATAAGCTCGCGAACCTCTTCTACCTCGCGGCTTAGGTCGGGGCAGGCTAAAATCAGCAAAGAACCGTCTTTTGGCGTTGATGTTGTTGATGCATCAATGAAATCCAAGTTATTGTTACGGGACAGCAACGACCGTTGGATTGCTTTGAGCAATGTCGTACCGTTAACGCCGTCGTCATTAACGGCGTTGCTGTCCATACTACCAACATGATACTCAAAATTCCACTGCGCTTGCGGACACCACAAGAAAATATTTTCCTTTCCGGCCGCCCCCCACAATTTTAAGAGCGCGTGGTCTTCCTCGTCGGCGAACATATCGAGTTTTTGCTTGTCGTAGTCCTCGGGTTTAACCGGTTTTATTCCGGCCGCCTCATCCGGCGAGTCGTTGCTCCACCGCCTGCGCGGCGCCCGCGTTCGCCTGCTCGTGTCCACGTCTTCCCAAAATTCCGCGCACGGGTTTGTCAAGAATACGTGCATATCGACTCCGGCAGACTGCGAAATTTCGACCAAAGTGTTGCGGTGGAAGTGGCTTATTTTGGATACGCCGAAGAGGATTATTTGCGTGTTGGAACCAACGTCGCACCATTGGCGTTTGTGTTTTGCGCATTCCTCGCGTTTACGCCTGTAAAGATGCGGCAACGTAGTGTAGCGCGGCGAAGCGTTTTTTGAAAGGCATTCGTACACGCGACGGTACAAGTCCATCTGCCAAGCCTCGTGTTCACGACCCTCAAAATACTCTTTTTTAGACAGCCACTTAGCGTCGATACCGTGGCGCCCCCACCGCGACGCCTCCTCATTCCAAACGCTCGGGCGGTTGTACTCGTATTCCAAAAACTGTCTGGCGATACGGGCGGAGAGTTGTACGCGCTTTATGGGGTCAATGGAAAGATTGCCGTACAGATAGTCTCTAATGGGTTTGTACGCGTCATCCCCAAGAATATTTTCACCCAAAAGCGCGCATACGATTTGCGACAGATGTCCCGCGTCTATCAATACGGTATCTTGATCCGGCTTAAGAGTGTTCCAAAGAAACCGCTCAAGCGTCAGCATCCGCGCGTTGGCTACGCACCCTGCGGACGGGGTTTCCGCCAGTATGACGCTTAGCCATTTTCCAACGGCCGGATTGGGGACGACTACCGCGGGCGGATTGAACGGGTCGCGCCACGCGCCGAATATCCTATCCGTAGCCAGCGGGGCCAATATGTCGGCGGACGGGGCGAAAATCAAGTTTAGCATGGATTTCGCTCCATGATCGATTTCCTCTCCCGACGTTTGTTTCTAACGGCGTAAACGTATACGTAGCTGCACCCGTAGAGCAGTACCGTGAATGCCAAAATATTTACCGGATTATGCAAAAATTTTTTGTAATTTAATACCCGCTCGCAAAACAACGTTATTATCGATATCAACGGAATATGCGCCAGGTACGGATAAAACGACGTTCGTCCCAATTTTTGTACTACGCCATGCGCCATAATTCGCGCGAAGACGCCCTTTTCCATAGACATGGTATAAATAGCCGTCAGGTAGAGCGGTATCATCCAACAGTGGTATGACAGCCACTCCGTTACGCGCGTAGCCCTAACGGTTGACGATAGGTTTAAGAATACCAAACAACACAAGAGCAACACGGCCAAGTCGCAACGGACGGCGATAAACAGCGGCGTTCGTCTGTTTTCGTCTCGCAACATGAAGAAACGCGCCAGCAATGTTCCCAACCCAAATTCAAAGAAACGCACCGGAGCGAAACCGTGGAAGAGCTGGTATAGGGCGCTTGGCGAACCCATAGCCCCGTACAAAATCCCCCAAGCGACAAGAGGGGTAAAAAAGAGCACCATCCACCCCATAACAACAAGCCTGTTTTTGAGTTTAAGCGACCACTTCAGCAACGGGCCGAAGAGTACGTAACAGAGGAACATAGCAGACAGCGCCCACGACGGCGTGTTTAGGTTCATGGAACCCAACGGGCAGAACGACCAAAGAAAAGACAGGTGCATGAAAGCGGAAAAAATCAATTTGGGTACGTTGATAACGTCGTTTGTACCTAAGCGTTTGACGACATACAACGCTACCATGGCAAGCGTGGTGATTACGTGCAACGGGTATAGTTCGCGTAAGCGTTTTTTCAAAAAAGCCCGCGAATCGAACTCCGCGACTTTGGGCGCGAACTTGGTGGCGAAGATGAAACCGCCCAAGATGAAAAACAGGCTCGCGTGGAAAGCCGGTCCCTTGATGATTCTGAAGAGCCATCCGGGTTTGCCGCCCAAATCGTTTAACCCGCCCATAGTTTCAAGGTGAAACAATACCACGTTTACCGAGGCGAGTAAACGCAAGCCGTCAATCGCGTTGAAGTATCTTTTGGGCGGTTGCGGTAACGTCGGCGTTGATGCGGGCGCCGTCGCGGCGGTATCTGACATTACGGTTATCCTTCCACGCAATTTGCGGTGATAACGGCTTTTGCCGTCTCAAAATCCGATTTGTCGGTTATCTTGAAATTCATCGCGTCGCCCCACGAATACCCTACGGCAATTCCCAAGCGCTCAAATAGCGCCGCCTCGTCGGTAGGCGCAGACGGCATATCCTTTATTAACTCGAAAGCGGGTATCAACAGCTCGCGGCGAAACAGTTGCGGCGTGCCAACGCGCATTAGCGTAGACCTGTCCACCGCGGCCCCGCAACGACCGTTAGCGGCTACGGTGCGGATGGTGTCTACAACCGGCGTCGCCGTAATAACGCAGTCAAAATCGTCGCGCTTCTCCAAGACGGCGTCAATAACGCCCTTAGTGACGAACGGCCGCGCCGCGTCGTGCACCAACACCCACTCGCCGCGGGATTTCGCGCACCCGTTTCGCACCGATTCCCACCGCTCGTTCCCGCCGGCTAAAATCGATACCCTATCGACGAAATCACCGTACTTGTTGATAATAACGGTAGCCTCTTCAACCATGGTCGGAGGGACCACCAGTATCGTTTTATCGATTGACGGATGGTTGACAAAAGTTTTAAGCGAATAGTAGACGACGGGTTTGCCGCAAAGGTCTACGAACGCTTTAGGCGTCGAGAATCCCAAACGCGTTCCCGAACCGGCGCCCACTATCACCGCGTCAATGCCCGCCATTCATCACACCTCTACCGAGTGACGCATCCCTAACGGAATGCGAAAAAGACGTATTTTTATAATGTACAGTGTTTTCCGCATCGACTAAACTTTTCTATCGACCAACCCCGCGACTTTCATGGGCAACCCAAAAATTTTTATAAATCCGGTAGCGTCCATTTGATTGTAAAAATCGGTATCGGTAAAGGACGCCAAGTCCTCAAGGTAAAGCGCCTTGTCCGCCTTAACGCCCGCCGGCACGATGTTTCCCTTGTAGAGCTTCAACCGGACGGTGCCCGAAACGCTTTGTTGCGTCACGTCCACAAATCCGTCCAACGCTTCCCGCAACTTTGAGAACCACTGACCGTTGTAGACGAGTTCCGCGTACCGTATCGCCAACGCCTCCTTGCAGTGCGCCGTGTCCCTGTCGAGCGTAAGACTCTCAAGTATCCGGTGCGCGGCGTAAAGTATCGCGCCGCCCGGCGTCTCATAAACGCCGCGCGATTTTATTCCGACCAACCGGTTTTCCACCATGTCGACGTGCCCAATGCCGTGCTTCGCGCCGAGCGCGTTCAGCGACGTCAACAATTCGACCGGGCTCATCGCCTTGCCGTCGACGGCGACGGGATTTCCCTGCGTAAAGGTGATCTCTATGCGCTCCGCCGCGTCCGGCGCTTTCTCTATGGTGTTGGTCAGCGTGTAAACGTCGTCGGGCGGTTCGTTCCACGGATTCTCAAGTATGCCGCCCTCGTGGCTTATGTGCCAAAGGTTGCGGTCTTCGGAGTATATCCGCTTCTTCGTTTGCGTAACCGGTACGTTGTGTTTCTCCGCGTAGGCGAGGCAGTCCTCGCGGCTGTGGAGCGTCCACTTGGGGTCTTTCCACGGGGAAATGATTTTTAGCTTGGGGTCAAGCGCCATTACGGTAAGCTCGAAACGCACTTGGTCGTTGCCTTTGCCGGTAGCGCCGTGCGCGACGGCTACGGCGCCCTCCTTGTGCGCGATCTCCACGGCGCGCTTTGCTATTAAAGGTCGCGCAAAACTCGTGCCGAGCAAATACTCGCGTTCGTATATCGCCCCGGCCTTTAGGGTGGGGAAGATGTAGCTTGATACGAACTCGTCGGTCAAGCGCTCGATGTAGAGCTTGCTCGCGCCGGTTTTAAGCGCCTTGGCTTCAAGGCCGCTTAGTTCCTCGCCCTGGCCGAGGTCGGCGCATACGGCTATAACCTCGCAGTTGTAATTCTCCTTTAGCCAGGGGATCATTATCGAGGTGTCCAAGCCGCCCGAATAGAGCAAAATTACTTTTTCTTTTTCCATTTTAATCTTTCTCCTATTGTAAAATAATATTGTTAAAATTAAAATCAAATTAAAAGCCCCGTGAGGGGCGACACTTTATTAACCGGGGGTTTTAA
>LIUJ01000275.1 GCA_001462255.1 Fibrobacteria bacterium GUT77
CGCCCGCGCCGTTCGTCGATTCAAGGACGGGCGACCGGGACGGTCGCCCCTACGGGTCAACATTACGTCATTATTGTTGAATAAAAATGAACCGACAATCACTATTCCGACCCCATGACATCAAACAAATCCGCGGCGACACGTCCCGTCGGCGGTATTTTATTGAAATATTTATACGTCTTAGCCGTCACCTCACGTCCGCGTTGCGTACGCTTTAAGAATCCCGACTGAATTAAAAACGGCTCGTACACCTCCTCTATCGTGTCCGGCTCCTCCCCCACCACCACAGCCACCGTGCCCAAACCCACCGGGCCGCCGCCGTAGTGTTCTATAATCGACAGCAGGATACTTCTGTCCATTTCGTCCAACCCGCTCGAATCGACACCGAGAAGCGACAGTGTCTTGTTGACGATCTCAACCGTAATAGTTCCGTCGCCCCTAACCTCCGCCACGTCTCTGCATCGTCGCAACAATCTGTTCGCTATACGCGGGGTGCCGCGCGCCCTTTTGCCAAGCTCAAACGCCGCTTCATCCGCGCACTTGACACCTAGGATCGACGCCGACCGCGTTATCACCCGTTTCAACTCATCCGGCGTGTAGTAGGCAAGGCGGCAAACATAACCGAAGCGGGCGTGCATCGGCGAAGTCAACATCCCCGCCCGCGTAGTAGCGCCGACCAGCGTGAACGGTTTTAGGTTAAGGCGTATTGACCTCGCCGCCGGACCGTCGCCTATCGTTATGTCAAATACAAAATCCTCCATCGCCGGATAAAGAGACTCCTCAACCACACGATTCAGGCGGTGTATCTCATCTATGAATAAGATTTCCCGCTCCGTCAAGTTGGTCAAGCTACCGGCCAAGTCGCCTTTTTTCTCCAAAACGGGGCCGGAGGTAGTTTGTATGGATACGCCTAACTCATTCGCTAAAATACGCGACAACGTCGTTTTACCGAGCCCCGGCGGGCCGCAGAAGAGCACGTGGTCGAGCGCTTCGAAACGCTTCTTGGCCGCCTCCACGAATATCCGCAAATTCTCCTTTATCGCCTCTTGGCCGATGAAGTCGGAAAAACTCAACGGACGCAGGGCGTTGTCGAACTGCTCCTCATTGGAATCCGAGTCCGAGCGATTGGCGGATATTATTCGTTCATTTTCCATATTATATGACTTGCAACGCTTTCTTTATCCACTCTTCTATTGACGCGTCTTTGTCTATCTCTTGGGCTACTCGGTCCATCGCTTTGGTCACTTGCTTATCATTATATCCCAATGACAACATCGCGGCGTAAGCCTCCTCTTTACGGCCTTTTGGGGCGACGGGCTTTATCGCTGACGCTGAAGTTGATGAGTACATTCCCAATTTTCCTTTTAACTCAACGACTATCCGCTCGGCCGTCTTCGCGCCTATGCCGGGAATTTTTCGCAACATCGTCGTGTCGCCGGCGTTTATGTACATCACTAAGTTCTCTATCGACACGCCGGACATTATGCTCATTGCCACCTTGGGGCCCACGGAATTTACGGTGATCAATTGGCGAAAAATTTCACGGTCGGTCTTGGACGCGAACCCATATAACTTGACATCATCCTCACGTTGATAATAATGAATGTATACCTTGGCCTCCTTGCCCGGTTCGGGAAGCCGCTCATACGTGGATAACGGAATCGACACGGCATACCCGACACCTGTCGTCTCAATCGCGACATACGTAAGCTCTTTATCGGTAAGGGTGCCGCGTATATAGTCTATCATTTTTGTCCTTTTACATAAAAATTTTACTTTTTGTACACATCACCCCTATTATCCACATCGACCACAAATATTTTTAGAATATCTTCCGCATTTATTTTATCGAATAAAATCCTGATATCACCTATTCTAACCCTATAGCGATTCTTATAGCCGTGTAATCGTTTAATATTTTTACCATTAGGTAATTGATATATTGCCGTATATATCTGCACCTGCCTTTTTAGTGATTGTAACGATACGAATTTTTGAGCTGTTTTGCTTATATTAATTTCTTTATTCTTATTTTTGTAAGTCCGCATAAGTTAATCCTGATTCTTTTAACGCTTCTTCTAAACTCACGTATTCTTCATCTTTCTTTTCATCAGCCCGTATAGACATCTCATAATCGTATTCATCAAGCGGAATGCCATATTCTTTATCTACATCCCATTCCTCACCGGTTAAATAATCAATATAACTCCGAAGAACAAACAATTTATCCTCCGGGACGTCACTGATTTTACTACGGATTACATTACGTACCTCCGCTTCAACCATACGTTCCTCCTATTTTTACACTTATGTACTGATTAACGCCGCCCTGCCCATGTTATAAAAGTCGCACATCGCCACGGCCAAAGCGTCGTAGGCGTCCTGCCTCGTCTTGTCGTCCGGCAACGCCAAAAGCCTTTTCATCATGTACTTGACCTGCTCTTTTTCCGCGTTTCCGTTGCCGGTTACCGCCTTCTTTATCTCACGGGGACTGTACTCAAACACCCCGCACCCCCGCTGCGCCGCCGCCAACATAGCCACCCCGCGGGCGTGCCCCAAAACAAGCGTAGTATGAACATTTTTGCCGTAAAAAGCCTCCTCAACAGCTACACGGTCCGGAGAATGCTCATCAATCTTCCGGCACAACCCGTCATAAATCAACAACAACCGCCGACACAGAGGTTCTGAAGTATCGGTAACAATCACCCCGAAATCAACCCAAGAAACGGAATTGCCGGAAACACGAATCAAACCGAAGCCGGTAGCCGCGGTACCGGGATCTATACCCATTATTATCATAATTTTTTATTTTTTTATCCTATCATCCTTATTAACACTACCCCGTCCTAATCCATCTTGGCCGCTTCCTCGTCGCTGACGTCAAACCCGGCGTATACGTGCTGGGTATCGTCAAGCTCGTCCAACGCGTCGACCAATTTCATAACCTTGACCGCGGCGGTAGCGTCCAAATTGACCGGCGTGTCGACTACCTTCGTGATCTCCGCCGAGGTCGGCTCAATCTTGGCGGTTACGATAGCCTCCCGCACCGCGTCAAAGGCGTCTACCGTAGTGGTAATCTCGTACTCGTCGCCGTCGGTCGACATATCGTCGGCGCCGGCTTCCAACGCCAGTTCCATGAGCTTGTCCTCGCCCACGTCGTCCTTGCCGACCGTTATGATGCCCTTAGACTTGAACATCCTCGCCACGGAGTTTGTTTGGCCGAGGTTGCCGCCGTACTTGGTGAGCAGGTGGCGCACCTCCGCCACCGTACGGTTGCGATTGTCGGTCACGGCCTCAATGAGGATGGCCACCCCGCCCGGCCCGTATCCCTCGAATGTGATTTCCTCATAATTCACACCGTCGAGCTGACCGGTACCTTTTTGTATGGCCGACTCAACGTTCTTGCCCGGCATATTGGCCGCCCTGGCCGCGGAGACGGCGGTACGCAGACGCGGATTGGCCGAAACATCCCCGCCGCCTATACGCGCCGCGATGGTAATCTCGCGAATCAACCTATTAAACAACTTCCCCCGCGCGGCGTCGGCCTTACCCTTCGCCCGCTTTATTGTAGCCCATTTGGAGTGGCCTGACATTAGTGTTGTCCTTTTTTGATGGTTTTGAGATATATTTATCCATAAAAATAATAAAAATAATCATATAACATAAAAATATTTACACCTCTTTCTCCTCAAGCTCCTCCACCGACACCTTCTCTATGCTCGGCAACCCCGCCCCCAAAAGCGTCTCCGCCACCGACTCAAAATTCGGCGTCACGTCGGAGACCAAGAACCGGCTCGCGGCGACCCCCTCGGAGTTATCCGCCGAGAACTGACCCGCCGCCCGTTTAACCGCCGCCTGCCGCTCTTGTTGCTCCATAGATTTACTATGCGACTGCGCCGCAGGATACTCCGTTCCCGTCGCCTTCATTATGTGTTGCGCCTCCTTCGCCGTCCACAAGGCGCTGTCCACCAACTGTATGCGGTTCCCTACCGTGCTCTGAATCACCTCCATCAATATGGGATAATGCGTACATCCGAGTATCAGCGTGTCAATCCCCAAATCCACCATTTCGTAAAGATAGTGTTGCACGGCAAGCCGCGTGATGTCGTTGTCTATCATCCCCTCCTCGACCAACGGCACGAAGAGCGGGCACGGTTTTCCGTAAACCTTTATGCTCGGATCTATGCTATTGATCGCCTTGGCGTACGCTCCCGACCTCACCGTCGCCGCCGTGCCTATAACCCCTATCCGCTTCTCCGCGCTACGCGTAGCCGCCGCGCGCGCCCCGGGTAGCACCACGCCAATCACCGGAACATCCTTAATATGCCGCTCCAAATAGTCTATCGCCACAGACGAAACAGTGTTGCACGCGACTATCAACATCTTAACGTTGAGGTCCAAAAGCGTCCGCGCGTCCTGCAACCCAAAGCGCCGGATCGTCTCCTCCGACTTGCCGCCGTATGGCACGCGCGCCGTGTCGCCCAAATAAATTATCCGCTCCCAGGGCATAAGGCGGAATATCTCCTTAG
This sequence comes from Fibrobacteria bacterium GUT77, assembly GCA_001462255.1. Taxonomy (GTDB): domain Bacteria; phylum Fibrobacterota; class Chitinivibrionia; order Chitinivibrionales; family Chitinispirillaceae; genus GUT77. Next base: position 4,530 of record LIUJ01000275.1, read on the forward strand.
CCACCGTCAGCCCCCCAAGCCCCGAATCGAAAACGCCTATCGGCCGCGTGTCGCCCACTACTGCCCCCCGTCAAACTGTTGCTTGAACTTTATAACGGCCTCCGAGAGCGCCGCCGCCATTTGAAACTGTATCCGTTTGTCGGAGAGCAACTTCTCCTCGTCGGGATTTGAGATGAACCCGGTCTCTACGAGCACCGACGGCATATACGCGCCGTTTAGCACCCAAAAGTTAGCCTGACCCACACCGAGCTGTAGCCGCGGTATCTGCTTTAAATTCGCCCCCAACGACTGCTCAATAAATATGCAAAGATCCTGGCTCTCCCGCAAATACTCCGCGCCGGCTATGCTTATCAGCACGTCCTGCAACGCGTCGTAGTTGGAACGCTTGCTCTTGTCCTCAAGCTCTATAACGGCGTTTTCCCGCATAGCCACCATCTTGTCCTCCTCATTTTTGGCTTGCGAGAGAAAGTATACCTTGTACCCGCGCGCCGAGGCGCGTTTCTTGTTGTTTCCCCCAACGGCGTCGGCGTGTATGCTCACGAAGAGATCGGCCTTCTTCTCATTCGCGAACTTGGTTCTGTCCCCAAGCGGTATGAAAACGTCCTTATCCCGCGTCATAAAAACCTTAAACCCCGCCTTCTCAAGCATGGCGCGCAACTCCAACCCTATACCGAGCACTACGGTCTTCTCCATAACCCCAGTAGGCCCTATCGCCCCCGGATCCTTGCCGCCGTGCCCCGGATCCACAACGACCGTGCGAATGAGCGACGCGTCGAGCGGCACCTGGGCGGTCGACGCCGAGGCTTTCGGCTTCTTCTGCTCAATCTTTGGCTTAAGCGAAATCATAAGCGTGCGAGTCTTGGCGCTGTATTCCACATACGGCGTTTCCACAGCCTGTTTCATGATAAGCGACACCTGCGCCGACTCGTCGTACTGCAACGTAAACGCCGAATCGACGACGCCGACACGCATACTCCGCTTTATGGCCTTAGGATCAAGCTTGCCGCCGCCGAAGTTTATAACCACATTGGGATGATAGTAGGTACACTCGTAAGGCAACGAATCGGCCAACACTATGGAAACAAGCGTCCCGTTTTGTTTCGCTTCGTTGGATACGGACAACACGTTGTATTTCAGCGCGTTTACGGCAATCGTCGACGTTTGGGCGTTCCAACTAAGCGATCCGGTATGCTTTGCGCCGAAAATTTTGACTAAATACGGCGCCGGTAGGTACATAGCCGCCCCCTTACGGACAGGCGGGTACGGGATGATGCTTGTAACGGTATCGACGCGATAGAACATGTTGTCTTGGATGAACGTTATAGCGCCGCGGTCGTTTGAGAAAACGGATTTGTTGGAAAAAACGCTCTGCGAGTGCTTGAACCCGGCGAGCTCGGCGAAAGCGGGCATTGACACGTAAGTCAAGCCGTTTTTCTCAAAAGCCGGGATCGCGGACGATTTGCCGTCGGGGATCTTGCGGACGGTTGCGGTTGTGATAGCCGGAGGCGCGGCAACAGTCGGAGACGTTGGAGCCGGCGGTGTTGTTTGCGCCGTTGATGCTGTAGATATTATCAGCATTACGAAGACGAAAATTATATGTGACAATATCTTTTTCATTGGTATCCGCCGATGTTCGTTAAAAGTCAAAGTCAAATAATTTAAATCAAAATCATTTAAGGGGAGGGCTACGCCCTCCCTCGCTCCATAAAAATGGGC
>LIUJ01000276.1:0-10185 GCA_001462255.1 Fibrobacteria bacterium GUT77
AATTGAGGAAAAGCCGGAGATTCGTAAGGCGGGCGGCGTGTTCTATACGCCGCAGTTCATTGTTGATTATATCGTGAAAAACACGGTGGGCAAGCTTGTTGAGAATAAAACGCCCCAAGAGGTAAGCCAAATCAAAATAGTCGATCCGGCCTGCGGTAGCGGTAGTTTTCTGATCGGAGCGTATAGGTACCTATTGGACTGGTACAAAGATTATTATACGACGACCGAACAAACCGATCCTCAAAAAAACAAAACGGCAAAGAAGATTTCGGGGCAAACCCGCAATGACGTATTAACCCCGACGGGCGAATTGACCACAGCCGAAAAGAAACGTATTCTTCTGAATAATATCTACGGCGTGGACATAGACGGCAACGCCGTGGAAGTAACCAAACTCTCGCTGTTGCTCAAATGTATGGAGGGAGAGACAAAGGAAACCATTGAGGCGCAGACAAAGATATTCCATGACCGCGTTTTACCGATGTTGGACGATAATATCAAAAGCGGGAACAGCCTGATTGATATTGATTATTACGAGAACGAGCTTGATTTCGGCGAAGAGCGGAAGGTTAAACCGTTTTCTTGGGAGAAGGCGTTTCCTGACGTATTTTCACGAGACGTTCCGATAGATAAACGTTTACCGCTTATGAGGCAGTATCAGAAAGTAAAGAAACAACACGACGAGGCCGAAAAGTTGATCGCGAGCTATATGGTGGAAGAACCAAGTGCAGTATATTTGACGCGAAATCCCGGCTTTGATTGCGTGATAGGGAATCCGCCGTATGTTAAGGTCGCCGACAAAAATATTTTTGATTATTTCAACCGTAAGTACGTTCATCAGGATTACCAACAGGATTTGTATCTGTTGTTTTTGGAGCGATACGGCAAATTATTGGCTACCGGTGGAATGCTTGGCGTAATCATTCCCAATACTTGGTTGCAAAGCGTCAAATTCAGAAACATTAGGCAATACCTCGCGACGGCGTATTATTGGCATAGGATAATGCACATAAACGAACATATCTTTAAGGCGGTGGTTGATACGCATGTGTTGGTATTTGAAAAAAACGATTACGTAAAAAATTATGAAACGGAGATAGATATTTTTGAAAAAGGGGCGATAAAACACCATCAGTTTGTCGACCAAAGCACATTGCCGGATAACGGGGATGTGATAAATGTTTTGGCGAATGAGGATGAAAAGGGGTTATTTGAAAAGATAAAAGAAGCGTCATTTTCAATCGCAGATATTGGCAAGACATACTCAGGTATCACACTGTTTGAAAAAGGTAAAGGAGATCCGCCGCAAACAGAAGAAACCATGAAATTGAAACCGTATGTCAGTGAAAAAAACGTAAAACCAAGAGGTAAAAATTGGATGCCTCTTTTACGTGGAAGCCTGATAAATAGGTACGTAAATTTATGGGACAACAATTATTGGGTCAATTACGGCAAATGGTTGGCCGCGCCGCGTGATCCAAAAATATTTAAGGCGGAAGAAAAAATAGCCGTAAGACAGACGGGCGACAGTATTATCGCCACCATTATCGGGAAAGACATTATCTGTCGAAAAAATTTACACATCATTATTTCTACAGAGATGGATCATCGATTTTTATTAGGTATTCTTAACTCAAAACTCACGAATTTTTATTATTATCAGATAAACCCCGAAAGAGGTGAAGCTCTTGCCGAAGTAAAAAAGCAACACGTTGAACAGTTGCCCGTACCCAAAAACGTTTCCAAAGAACAGGAAGCGGAAATCATCAAACACGTTGACCGGCTTTTGAAACTCAATAACGATATAAAATCGGCGACGCTACCGTCCCAAATCGAGCGATTTCAATCGAAGATCGCCCACAGCGAAGACCAAATAAACAGCTTGGTCTACGCAATCTACGAACTTACGGATGATGAAATAAAAATCGTAGAGCAATAGAAAAGGTTTTTATTATTGACAGTCAGCCGAATAAATATTATTTTATGATTTAATATATTATTGGAGGTGACAACTATTCGAATTTTTCGAATAATTCAAGTGGGGTGGGCAACCAATCAGAAAACCTATTTAAGGAGTTAAGAACGTGAACGACGTAAAAGTAAACCTAAAAACGATTGACGATAAGGTGATGTTCAGCGCTACGGCTCGGGAAAATCCGGCGGTTGTCATCGACGGCGTTCCCCCTATCGGCACGGGAAGCGGTTATACGCCGATGGAATTGCTTATGGCGAGTTTCGGCTCGTGCGTAGGCGCTACGCTTATCTCGTTCTTGCGCCGTAAGATGAACAAAGTGGTTTATGGCATATCAATCGAGGTTGAAGGTACTAAACGAAATGAACACCCCAAAGCAGTTGAACGTATATTGTTGCGCTTGAATATAGAAGCGAAAGACCTGACGGAAGCGGAAGTACGGGAAGCGTTGAGTGTTTTGGAAGAAAAGTTGTGTCCGGTGTGGGCGATGATGAAAGGTAATGTGAAAGTTGACGCTGAAATAGTAATATCATAGAGAACGATAGGCGTTTCCCTATCCCGTTCCCGCTCTCCCGCGCTAACATTATGGCCGCGCCCGTTGCCTCCGTGCCGGAAGGGTTGCCGGGTTTCGCCACGTATTGGGTAATTTGTGAAATTAATCTTTTTATTGACTTCACGCCTGGTGCCGATTTATATTTATATTTGGTACGCGTAGGTTAAGCGGCATCACATTTTACGGAGTATCGCTATGGATTCGGACAAACATAGGGCGACGACATGACCCCCGGCGATCCGGTAGTCTCCGTGGAGAACTTAGTCGTTCGTTACGGCGAGCGAACGGTGCTCGACGGTGTCAACACCGCGGTCGGTCCGTCGGAGATACGGGTGATTTTGGGGGGTAGCGGGTGCGGCAAGACCACGCTTTTGCGGTCTATTGTGGGGCTTATAAAGCCGTATTCGGGGCGGGTGAGGCTTTTTGGGCGGCGGATTGAGGATATGGAGAGCGACGCCGATTCGGATGTTTTGAGGCGCATAGGGGTATTGTTTCAGAACGGGGCACTATTGGGTTCGCTGACGGTTGCGCAGAACGTGGCGTTGCCCTTGGAGTTGCACACAAACCTGCCGCCGGCGCTTGTAGACGAGATAGTGCGCTATAAACTCTCGCAGGTGGAGATGCCCCATGCCTACGATTTGTTTCCCGGCGAGCTCTCCGGCGGAATGCGCAAACGGGCGGCCTTAGCCCGCGCCCTGGCGCTAGACCCGCCCCTGCTATTCTGCGACGAACCCAGCGCCGGTTTGGACCCGGTAACCAGCGCCGGTTTGGATCATTTGTTGCTCCGCCTAAGAGAAACTCTGGGAATTACCGTAGTTGTGGTGACGCACGAATTATTTTCTATAGAAAAGATCGCCGACAAGATACTCTTCCTACACAAAGGCAAGACCTTGTTTGACGGGTCGTACACGGACGCCAGAAAGATAGAGGAAGGGCCGGTGGCCGATTTCTTCCTACGTAAAGAGACGGATTGATACTGAGATTGCCGGATTGCCTCGCTTCGTCGAAATGACGGTCATTGCGAGGAGCGAAGCGACGAGGCAATTCGGATAAAAAGATAGAACATTATGGGCATAACCGCGGCGCAAAAGTTTCGACTCGGCGTATTCGTGATTATCGGCATGGCCATCCTGTCCGCGTTCATCGTCATACCCATTGGGGTGAAGATGTCGCAGCACCAAACGACCTACGTTTCGTACTTTGAGGGCGAGTCGTTGCAGGGATTGGAGCAGGGCGCCTCGGTCAAGTTCAATGGCGTGGCCATAGGCACGGTTCAGCGTGTGAGTTACACCGCCGAGGACATCAACAAGATGAAAGTGGAGTTGAGTGTCGTAGAGACCTTTCCGATGCGCGTGGATATGTACGCCATGACCGGTCTTGTGGGAATAACCGGACTTAAGTACATAGAAATTTCCGGGGGCAGCAACGACGCGCCGCGGCTTAAACCGGGCGGGGAGGTACCTACGCGCGTGTCGATCTTCGCCAACATGGGCGATAAAGCCGAGGTGCTTATCGGAAAGGTGGAGACGTTGCTCAATCACCTTAACACCGTGACCAATCCCGACAGTTTGCGTTCGGTGAAGGTCGCCATGGACAATTTGGCGGTCTTGACCGGCGACGCGCGCGACCTCTTTCGTAGCGTAGGCGAGGTGGTTCCGGTTGCGGTGGCGGTTATTGACACTGTGCAAATCGCGATGAACGACGTGCGCCGGATTACGCAAAATATAAAGGAGATCACGGACACGCTGATGAGCGGGGTGAACGGCGCCAATCTGCCCGGGGTCATGGCGAAGGCGGATTCCGCGGTCACGTCGGTAAAGACGCTCACGGACAATCTCTCGCTTATGGTTATGCAGACGCGTGAGGATTTTTCCGTGAGCATGGAGAACTTGCGCGAGGCGCTTGAAAGCGCGAGTCAGCTTATGAAAATGCTTGCCGACAACCCGTCTTTGCTTATTCGCGGCGAGGGGAAAGAGAGGGATAACAGATGACCGGAGGTAGCGGAATGGATAGCGGAAAATTCGGCGGTCGCGTACGTTCGGCGGCGGTTGTTTGCGGGTGTTTGGCGCTCGCCTTTTTGGCCGGTTGCGGCAAACCGCCGGCGCGGCAGTATTATATGCTAAACTATATGCCGCCCGCGATGGAGCGTCGGGCAATGCAGAACCCCTACGCCTGCGTGATACGCTTGCGCGAGTTCTCCATTGAGGAGGCCTACAACCGGTCGAATATAGTGTACCGCACAAACCCGTATGAATTGCGTTACTACAACTACAAGTCGTGGGCGGTGAAGCCTACGCGAATGTTGACCGACCTCTTCTTCAGGCATCTGTCGTCCGTGCAACTTGTGAGCGGGGTGGTGCGCCGCTTCGACGAGGGGAGGAAGCCGGATTTCGAGCTTACCGGGTTTATAGACGCCCTTGAGGAGTACGACAGCGACAATATGCTCTTCGCGCACTTGTCCATACGCCTGACCCTAACGAAGATCTCCGACGGGGCGACGATTTACAACCGGTCGTTCAGCCGCCGCAAGAAGGTTTACACGCGGGAAACGGGGCTTGTCATAAAGGAGATGTCGCAGATAGTGGAGTATGTTTTTACCGAGGTTATTTCCGATATAGACGGCAAGTTGGCGGCGGAGTTCGGGATATCCGATCATACGCCCGCGTTCATACAAATCGAAGAGCCGAGTTTTACGACGGAGGGCGAATGATATGCGGGTAAGCGTCGGCGTTCTTTTGTCGTTTGCGCTGTGCGCGACCGCTGTTGCCGCGCCTCCGCCGGATTTGCCCGGGGAGGAATTGACGGATAGGCAGGTGTTCCAGCAGAAGCGCAACAGCGGCGACGCCGGCGCGGCGATCATAGACGACGCCATAGCAAAGGTGTCGCGGACGGAACGCTCGTGGCTTGAGGGGGCCATGGAAACGTGGAACGCGCCCCCGCTCTATATGCAACAGGCCATGGACGAAACCATAATACCATACGGCAAAGGGGGAGTATACATTCCCACCTACACGGAAACGAACTCCGAGCCGGACATCGAGGTGTTTGACGTGAACGACAATTTGGTTGCCACGGAACAGCCGGGGCGCACCGTAGCGCTCGAACCGGGCGAGTACAAGGTCATGCTCGGCAGCGGTTCGAGACAGCAGCGCATAGAGAAAAACGTGAGGGTAAACGAGGGCGCCGCGCAACCGCTGATTCCCGACTGGGCGGGGCTTGTGATAGACGTGGTCGACGAGCAAGGGGTGGCGCTAAAGGGCGAGTACGAACTTGTGCGCATAGACGAGTTCGACCCCTACGGACGCGGCTACGGGGCCAGTATTGAACTCGGCGAGACGGTAAAGGCGTGGATACTGAAGCCCGGCGTTTACAAGATTTTGGGCGTAGGGGAGGGTTACAACACCCTCACGAACTTCGTGACCGTGCGCCTGTTGCCGGGGGAACTTACGACGTTTTTGCTCATACAAGACCCAGCCGACTTTCGCATAAGGGGCGGCGGGACGATCCACCTCACGCCTACGGCTAAGCTGACGTCTAATTGGCGTTTCGGGTTAAACATAGGGATAAACGCGCAGTTCAACTCGGAAATCGACCATCAGGCGGAGTTGACGGCAAACACGTTTACGCTTGGCGGGCTCGTGGACGCTTGGTTGCTCTATAGGCGGAAACCCGTGGAGTGGAGCACGCGTTTGCGGCTCGACGAGAGCATAAACCTAACCGACGACGACGTAAAGGATATGGTCAACAACCCAGATCGCCTGCTCATGTCGAGCATATTCATTTGGAGGGTGCTGAATTGGTTCGGCCCTTACGCCCGCGTAGAGTCCAACACGAAGGTCTTCAACTCCAAGGTCAGGCGCTCGAGCGAGGGGGGGTTTTGCTTTACGGACGCCAACTACGTGTTCGACGAGGACGCCGGATTTGATACTTCGCAAGTTTACACCATAGAGCCGGCATTTTCGCCGTTTATCCTTGAGCTCGGCGCCGGAATGAACTTCGATTTGACCACTCGGCGTTACTTTGAGGCTAAGGCGCGCTTGGGTTTCGGGTGCGCCTACTCGCGATACGACGACCGGTACAGAATCATAGAGAGCGGCAAGGTGAAGTATGTGTCGGGAGACTCGCTCGCGCAAAAGCTCTTGGTGTCGAACGGCATAGTGCTCTTCCCGGAAGACAGGGTGAACATATTAGAGGTGGGCCCGCAGGCGTCGCTTGGCGCCACGGTGAGGATCGGGGCGTTCGGGAGCGCCGAGGGGGAAGTAAAGTTCTTCGCGCCGGTGTTGCCGGAGCAGCGTCTTATGACGCCCGACGTCGAGTTCAGCGGAACGTTGTCGTGGCGTTTGCACCGTAGCCTGAACTTAGATTACACGTACCGGCAAACCCTAAAGCGTCCGGCGGAGTTGGACGAGCCGGTACACACGTCGGCGCACGGAATTTGGTTGCGATTGCACTACTCAAGCCGGTAATTGATTTTTCGCGTATGTAACAATTGCCCGATATCGGTTGTCAAATTATTATCGACACAATAAAAAGAAGGGGCGGCAGGGCGGACGCAGATGGAGCAAAACCCGTTTTCCGAGTTTATCCCCGTGCGGTGGCGGCCGCATGAGAACGACGAACCCGTCTACTCCGTAAAGCGCAACCACGGCGTAAAGGGCGCGTTTAAGTTGCACAACGTAAACGACGCGATAAACGACAACCGGACGCCGCTTAGTAAGATACTTTTGGAGTACTGCATAGGCGAGCGCAGCTACCCCATCGTGACCGCGGCCGATTTGTTGTGTTCCACCTATCCGTGGGACACCGCGGCGCAGGGGAATATTTTGGGCGAGGTGGCGGAGCGTATCGCCCGACGGATCACAAAGTATTTTTTGAAGCACTGGAGCAAAACCGGCAAGATGGGCGGGCTCTTCGACCAGGGGTTTGACCCCAAGAGTAGCGACGATTACATAGTCGCCCACACGGAGGAGTACGTTTTGAAGATACGGCGTTACCCGAACCTGATCATTTTGCGGCAGACGGGCGAGGGGGGGCGGGGCAAATTCGGGTACGAGAACATAAAGGAGTTGGACGGCTTTTTTGACTATCGTTACGCGGGGCGCCGCCATATTTTGGTTTTGGAGAGCAAGTTGGAGCGGATAAACGTAAACTGCGAAGACTTGCTCAAAAATCTGTTCAGGCCGCTCTCCAAGCTCTTTCCCGAGGCGGCGTTCAGCTACGTGCTGTTCGCCGACAAGCGTTCCGTTTTGGTTCGCGGGTCGCACGAGAGCCTGCGGCAACTTAAGCCGTTGCCGATAAAAATATACGAAGAACTGTCGCCGCATGGCATTGATACGTTGTTCTTCACGTTCAACGAGAGTCGCGACGATTTTGAGAGGATTAAGGACTTTTTAATCACGCAGTACCGTAGCATCCGCAAGTTGGGGGTAACGCTTTACGGCAAGACGGTGGTGACGGACAAGGAGCTTATCGTATTCGACGGCGGCGAGACGCCGCACATAAAGTTGATTAAAGACGCGGTGACCGGTTTGTGGCGGGAGGTGCCGTTGCGTCACAAAAGTTAAATTAATTTGCGCGACGGTGGGGCCATTGATTATATTTGTGTAAAGGATATTGATAAGAAGAACGACGCGGGGGGCGCGCAAGCCGCGTTTCCGCCGTTGATATAAACAATTATCAACCGATTGGAAGGAGGCCTTAAAATGAACCGTTTGGCACAAACATCCGCCGTGTTCGCCGCCCTCTTGGTATTCGCCGCCGGCGCCGTCTTCGCGCAGACGAAGGGTATGATAGAGAGCAAGGCGTGGTATGTTGGTAGCGACAAAAAAGTTCAGGAAATGAGCTATTGGCGCATCTATTTGGGGGACTACGACGTTAAGCTGAAGCGTAATTACCCCGGTGAGGGCCAAATAGAACTCTCCGCCGGAATGAATTTTCAACTCTTTCCCGCCGGCCCCTCCAAAGGCTTCATAGAGGGCAACGGGCAGAGTATAAAGGGGAAGGTTTCGAGCCTGCCGGGAATGCGGATAGTGTCCGGCGGCGGGGAGGGCGAGGAGATCAAGATGGATGTGATCGACTACATATACGACTACGGTACGAAGGTGGCGTTGAAAGACGGGCGCAAGGGCGATTTCATGATTGGCGCGGAGGGCGGCGGGCTCTTGGAGGTAAAGAGGTTCCAGCTTTCGGTGTACAAGAAGGAGAAGGGCAAGTTCGGTGAGGAAGAGCTCAAGGAGGTCACGGACAGGTTGCCCATAATAGGGATATCTTTCACCAAAGAGGGCGCCACGCGGGCGGCGGCGGAGGCCACGTCGGATTGATTGTTCGGCCGGACGTATCCACTCTCCTATAATATTGAAAAACCAAATTGAAGGGGGAAGCGGTAAACATGGATTTACAGGATTTGGATTTTACGATACCCGCGTTGGGCCCCGGGCGGCGTCCGTCGCCCGTTCATCTTTCCAACCATCACGGGGACATGATAGTCAACTTTGTGCGGGACGACGAGTACATAGTTCTTGACGTAAGGGCTACGCCGGGCGTCACGGTCGAATACAAGCACAAAAACCTTATTGAGCGGGCCGGGCCGCGGGAGTTGATTTTTTTCAACCCCGACAAAGTGCACGCCGCCATCGTTACTTGCGGCGGTTTGTGCCCCGGTCTAAACGACGTTATCCGCGCCATAGTGTTTGCGTTGTGGTACCAATACGGGGTGCACCGCATCTCCGGCGTGCGATTCGGGTATAGGGGTTTTCTGCCGGAGTACGAGCATCCGTTTATGACGCTAAAGCCGGAAGCCGTCGCGAACATCCACCGCGTAGGCGGTACGGTGCTGGGATCTTCCCGCGGCAACGGCGAGCGTACCTCCGATATCGTCGACAGAATAGAGATGGAGGGCATAAACCAACTTTACACGATAGGCGGCGACGGGACGCAACGCGGTACGTTGCGCATAGCCGAGGAGGTTGAGCGCCGCGGGCTCAACGTGGCGGTTGTGGGCGTTCCAAAAACCATAGACAACGACTTGAGCTTCATAGAAAAATCTTTTGGCTTTGAAACAGCCGTTTCGGAGGCGGTTATGGCCGTGTCCGCCGCGCACGTGGAGGCGGAAAGCGCCGTGAACGGCATAGGGTTGGTCAAGCTGATGGGCAGGGAAGCGGGTTTCATAACGGCGTCCACAGCCATAGCCTCGCGCGACGCCAACTTCGCCCTCATCCCGGAGTTGCAGTTTGACTTGGACGGGGACAACGGCTTTTTGGCGCATCTTGAACGGCGGCTGGCGAAACGCGGCCACGCGCTTATCATTGTGGCGGAGGGCGCCGGCCAAGAGCACCTCTCGTCGGGCGGCTCAAGGGAGTTCGACGCCTCCGGCAACAAAAAATTCGGCGACATCGGCCTGTTCCTTAAAGACTATATCACAAAGTATTTTAAGGAGAAAAAAATTGAGATCAACTTAAAATACATAGACCCAAGCTATACTATCCGGGCGCGGGTATCCAATCCGATAGACTCCATTTACTGCGGACGCTTAGGCACCAACGCCGTCCACGCGGCGATGGCCGGAAAAACCAAGATGCTCATAAGCCACGTCAACGACACGTTCGTGCACATCCCGACGGAGCTCGCCGTGGCAAAACGCAACTGCATAGACCCGGAGAGC
>LIUJ01000276.1:10490-13120 GCA_001462255.1 Fibrobacteria bacterium GUT77
TACAAATACAACTACGCCGCCGTGGAACAAATAAACGGCTATGTAAGCGACAGCGTCGCGGCGTCTATCCGAGAGGCGGTAATAACCTCCCAAATCGCCCAAAGCGACTCCGCCGCCGGCAAATCCCTTAGGGCGCAGCTCTCTAAACTGCGCACCGCCGACTCCGCGAAGCTGGCCGCCCGCAAACGGGCGATAGACTCCGTAAAATTGCGCGCCTTGCCGGCCTACGCCACCGTCGGCGGCGACACGGTCATGGAAATCTACGCCCCCACGCCCACGCTCTCCCCGTCGGAACGTGCCGCGCTCTACAACGACCGCGTAAGACGGGTCGTCAAAGAATTTTCGCCCCCGTTCGACTCCCTTTGCATCGTCGACAACGGCCTAAGCGTAGATATAGCGTTCGGGGAAGCGTCCCTCATAAACATCACCGCCGCCGACGCCCACTGGGCTGGTATGGATAAAAGCGCTTTAGCGGACGCGATACGGGGGAGGGTGCTCGCCGCCGTAGCCGCCTACAAAAAGAGCCTCGGCTTTTGGAATATTCTGCGGATGGTCGGCCTGTCGTTAGCCGTAGTCGCGGTGCTCGTCGCGTTGTTTGTACTTGTAAACCGCGCCTTCCGCAATGTCGTAGACCGTAAGATCGTCGGCAATCGCGAAAAATGGTTCAAAGGCATCCGCATCCGCAATGTTGAGTTGCTGACCTCGGAAAAGCTTACCTCCGCCGCGCTCTTCGTCTCTAAAATCATGCGCTACGCCGTGTACGTGATTCTGCTTTACGCGGCGCTACCCATGATATTCGCGATCTTTCCGGCGACGCGGCACCTCGCCAAACTGCTCTTTTCGTGGATTGCCGCCCCCTTAGTCTCCATGGGCGAGGGTTTCATAACCTACCTGCCCAACCTGCTGCGCATAGCCGTTATAATCGTGGTAATGCGCTACATACTCAAGTTCATGCGCTACATAGCCGCGGAGATAGAAACCGGACGCCTCGTGATACCCAAGTTCTACCCCGACTGGGCGCGGGCTACCTTTAACCTACTGCGCATATTCATCTACGCCTTTACGGTGGTCTTGATCTTTCCGCTACTGCCCAATTCCGATTCCTCCATATTCAAGGGCGTCTCGGTTTTCATAGGCGTGCTCTTCTCCATAGGGTCGTCGAGCGTAATCTCGAATATGATGGCGGGGTTGGTCATTACCTATATGCGCTCCTTCAAAATAGGCGACCGGATAAAAGTGGGCGAAGTGTACGGCGACGTTGTGGAGAAGACGCTGTTTGTGGTTCGCGTGCAGACCATAAAGAGAGAGGTCATTACGGTACCTAACTCATCCATACTCTCCGCCAACGTGGTGAATTACAGCACGGCGGCGGGCGAGGGCGGGCCGGGTATAGTAATCGACGTCGACGTGTCCGTATGCTACGATACCGCGTGGGATAAGGTGTACCCCCTGCTCATAGAGGCGGCGCTTGGGGCCGAGCACGTCCTTCCCGACCCGCAACCGTTTGTGTTTACTAAAGAGCTGGCCGACTTCGCGACGGTCTACTCGCTACGCGCCTACACGCGAAGGCCCGACCTTCAAGCGGTGATAAGCTCCAACATCTACCGGAACGTGCTCGACGTCTTCCGGCGTGAAAACGTCGAGATGATCGTTCCGCAGTACCGGTCGGTGCGCAACGGCGAGAAGTTTGTGCGGCCGGAGTAGCGCGGCCGCGTACGGCGCTATTAGGTAGCGAACTGTACCTTAGATTTGACCTGTACCTTCCACCCCCCGTTTTCTTGGCGTATCGCGACCCCGTCGGTTACGCTCGTCACGGAACGTGAGTTGGGGGGGGGGAAACCGCTGAAGTGGCAGACGGAGTTTACCCACCCGCGACGCAGGCCGGCCAGCGTAGTCCGTTGGGCGGATTCCCCGTCGCAGACGGAGAACACGGCCGTCGGGGAGTCGTCGCCGTCAACCGTAAACTTAAAGACGGATACCCCGTCCTTGTACTCCGGTTGGGCTGCGGCGTCGCCGGTATTGGTCCAAATACCGGAAAAATTGGGTTCGGGCAAATAGAACGTCTTTGGCATAACAAAGCTCCTTGTGTTCGGTGTTGTAGATACCGGTGAACATACGTAATGTTTGTAAATATAATATAGCGGCGGGGTAAGAGTCAAAATTTTCGGTTAATTAATTTATTACGCCCTCCTCACCTCGCAACACAACGCGTGAATACCGGAGGCGGGTCAACAAAGCTTCGGAAAAATCAACTCCGCGGTATCAATGCCGTAAGATGATTCGCTGACTACGGCGTAGTTCGGCGGCAAGCCCTCAATATCCGTTACCACGGCCAATGGCCAAATATCGCCTGACGGCTTTGATCTTAGCGGAGCGATCCATATACCGTTCAGACAACTCCTGCCGGCAATGGCCCTCTTGACGAACTCGCCCCTCGGCATTCGCGTCGCCGCGTAGAAGGCGTTGACGTCCATACCGTAGACCGACACGCCGCCGATCAGTTCGTACGCCCTATCCTTGTCCTTGTTGACAAACGCGAACAGAGCCTCCCTTATGACCGTAGCGGTAGCGTCATTCAGATAATCGTCTCCGATTCGCAAATGCGCCGACTCGTAGGCGATCTTCAGGAT
>LIUJ01000277.1 GCA_001462255.1 Fibrobacteria bacterium GUT77
ATAGACGAGATAGACGCCGTGGGGAGGCAACGCGGGGCGGGTTTGGGCGGCGGGCACGACGAGCGGGAACAGACGCTCAACCAAATGCTTGTGGAAATGGACGGTTTTGAGCCGAACTCCGGCGTGATACTAATAGCCGCCACGAACAGGCCCGACGTGCTTGATCCGGCGCTTCTGCGTCCGGGGCGTTTTGACCGTCAGGTGGTGGTGGACGTGCCGGACGTGAGGGGTCGCGAGGGAATTTTGAAGGTGCACACGAAGGAGATCCCCTTGGCGCCGGACGTCGACCTCAACGTTATAGCTAAGGGCACGCCGGGATTTGTGGGGGCGGATTTGGCGAACTTGGTAAACGAGGCGGCGCTGATGGCGGCGCGGTTCGACCAGGAGAGCGTCTCCATGATAGACTTTGAGGAGGCGAAGGACAAGGTGCTTATGGGCGCCGAAAGGAAGAGTATCGCCTTGTCGGAGAAGCAGAAGAAGATCACCGCCTACCACGAGGCGGGGCACGCCGTGTGCAATATGCACTGCGCCGAGGCCGACCCGTTGCACAAGGTAACCATCATCCCGCGGGGCAGGGCGCTCGGCGTCACCTTTTCGCTGCCGGACGAAGACAAGTATATGCAGACGAGGCAATTTATACTGGATCAGATATGCATATTCATGGGCGGGCGGACGGCGGAGGAGCTGATTTTCGGCCACCAAACCACCGGCGCGTCAAACGACATCAAGCGCGCGACGTCGCTCGTGCGGAAGATGGTTTGCGACTACGGCATGACGGAGGAGCTGGGCCCGGTCTCCTACGGCGAAAAGGACGATTCGATATTTTTGGGCAGGGAGATGAACCGCCATAGAGATTATTCCGAGTCGACGGCGGAGGCTATAGACAAGCACGTGAGGCGTATAATAGACGAGCAGTCGGCGCGGGCCAAGGAGATATTGACGGAGAATATGGATGAACTGGAACGTTTGGCTAAGGCGCTTTTGGAGCATGAGCTGTTGGACAGGGAGGAGATAATCAAAGTGGTCGGCGGGGCGACGTTGGAGAGCGCTAAGAAAAGCCGGGTATTGCCGCAAAAAATAGAAGTCGTCGTAGAAGACAAAGCGTAACTATGGAATTTCATACATGACGATACTTGATAAATCATATATTATAATGGGGATCGTCAACGTTACGGAAGATTCTTTTTATGACGGCGGGCGGTATGCCACCGCAAGCGCCGCGGTAGATTGCGCTTTGCGGCTTATCGGCGAAGGGGCCGACGTTATCGACATAGGCGGTTGTTCTTCCCGTCCGGGGGCGAAGTTTTTGCCGCCGGAGGAGGAGGCGGCGCGGGTCGCGCCGGTTGTTTGTGAGCTAATCAGGCGCGGAGTGAGCGTGCCTATCAGCGTTGATACCGTGTGGAGTTCGGTGGCGGAGGCGGCCATAGGGGCGGGGGCGACGTGGGTAAACGACATCGCGGCGGGTAGGATTGATACGAGGATGCCCAAGCTTGTAGCGTCAAACCCGCAATGCGCGGCGGTGTTGACGCACAGTCGCGGGACGCCGGACACCATGCAGGTAAATCCGAGCTACGCGGACACGGTCGGCGAAGTTATACGCGAAACGGCGCGGTCGGTCGACGCGTTCTTAGAGGCCGGGGTCGACAAGGGCAAGATAATCGTTGACCCCGGTTTCGGCTTTGCCAAAGATACGGGGCACAACGCGGAACTGTTGCGCCGGCTCGGCGACTTCGTATCGATGGGTTATCCGGTGCTGGTAGGCCTATCAAGAAAATCGTTTATAGGCGCGTTGACGAACAGGCCGGTTGAATCCCGCTTGCCGGGAACATTGGCCGCGACCGCGGTAGCGTACAAAAACGGGGCGAAGATTTTTAGGGTGCACGACGTTAGGGAAACAGCCGACTTTTTGAGGGTTTTAACGGCGCTTGGAAAAGACGTTTGAACCGTGATTGATTTATCGGTGCGGTCAACGCGGTTAAAACGTCGGTTAAAGATAAAAAACGCCTAAATCGGGGTTTATTCGAATTAAAAAGATTAAATAAGGTCAATGATGACAAAGAATCAATCTTCAAATAAAAATAAGAAAAACGACGATAAGAAGAGGCGTGCGCTCTCTTTGACTCCGCTGTTATTGTTGTTGTTGTTGCTACTGTTAATAACGCTATTTTTGTACTACATAGGGCGCGGGTCCTTAGGTAAGAAGGGCGGCGACGCCGACGGTATGGGTACCGTTGATACGATAAATACCTCTAATATAATCAATACCGACGACACATCAGAGATAAACTCCGCGCGCGCGACCGATTCTCTCCATTTGAAGACGGGCGACCCGGATGGTCGCCCCTACGGGATAAACTCCCCGCGCGTAGCCGACTCTCTCCATTCGAAGACGGGCGACCGGGACGGTCGTCCCTACGATATAAACTCCCCGCGCGTAGCCGATTCTCTCCGCCGGGCCGAGCAGAGGCGGAAGGCGGATTCTCTATTTACCGCCGATTCCGTAAACCGCGCCGATTCGGTTCGGTTGGCCGACTCGGTTCGCGTAGCCGATTCCATACGCTTGGCCGATTCCGAGCGTTCGGCGGATTCCTCGCGAAGGGTTGATTCTTTGGCGAAGCATACCGCGGACAGCGCCGCTCTACGGGCGGCGATATGCGCCCGCGATACCCTTGCTCCTTGGGTTTACGCCGATCCGTCCGGCGGATTGCATAGGCGGGCGGTGTCCGTTCGGCTTGTGGCCAACAAGACTTGTAGGGTTGAGTGGAGCTTTGACGGGGTGAAGGGTTGGAAGGTTTACGACGGCAAACCCATAAACATATCGAAACCCGCAACCGTGTACTATAGGGCGTTTGACGATTGCGGGAAGAGGATGGACATTAGGAGCAAGCGTTACGAGTTTGACCTAACGGCACCGCGCTGTCCGGCGGGTATGGAGCTTGTAAAAGCCGGCGACAAGGAGATTTGCGTTGACGTTTACGAGTGGCCGAACAAGAAGGGCGCGGCGCCGTTGGCCTACGTGTCGTTGTATCAGGCTATGGACTCGTGTTTTTCGGCGCGCAAGCGGCTTTGCGCTTCGGATGAGTGGACGGCGGCGTGCGAGGGGCCGGAGCGGTGGAAGTACACATACGGGGAGAGCTACGAGTGGAACACGTGCGCCACGCGTGACAGTTCGGCGCAGAGGTCGGGCGGCAGGCCGGAGTGCCGCGGTTATTACGGGGTTTTCGATATGTCCGGGAATTTGGCGGAGTGGACGTCTACGTCCGCGCCGCAGGACAAGTCGTTCAACAATGTTATGGGCGGGTTTTGGACGAGCGGCAACCAGAGCCGTTGCGCCGACGCCCGATACAGTTACTACCCGCAGAACAGGCACAATCCGGTCGGCTTCCGATGTTGTGTCGACGCTCCGGCGGCGGGGGGCAAGCGCTAATTGAAACGGTTTATGTTATGGCTTAGTCGCTTCGCTCCTCGCAATGACCGCAAAGCGATCTCTACCATCGCGGCAAAATTCATAACGCTTGCGTCGGTTTTTGCCGCGTCCGTGACTTTCGCCCAGGGGTTACAATACGAGCCGCCCGTCATAGACGGGCACGAACCGCCGTTTCAGCGTCGTAGCGGCAGCCCGTTTTCGTCGAGTAATCCGGCCATACTCAAAAACAACGGCAAAATGTTTTCCGACACTACGGCCATAGACTTTGAGAAGCGCCAACTCACCTTTTCGCGGCAGGACAAGTACGGGAACGCGGTTCAGAGCTACCACTACGGGGAGTTGAACGATTACGTAAACGACAGCAGGCTACACTCGTTCTACGAGGAGTGGTACAACAAACTGACGGCGGAGGCAAAAAAAGAGCTGGGAGAGCCGCCCGCCCCTAAATTGCAGTGGGAGCTTGCCGTACACTACCCGCCGTGGGCGCAGAGGCTTTTGGGCAACGATCCGCCGCGGCTCAAAATAGAGGGTAGCCTTAAGCTGACGGTAGCCTACGACTACACGCGAATCGTGGTGGACAAAGACACGACGGTCGACCTGATACCGCTTGATTTTGAGCCGGAGTACGAGTTCGCCATTCGCGGGAGCGTGGGGCGGCTTATAAGCGTAAACATCACCCATTCGCGTAAAAACGGGTTCGACCTCTCCGACGATCCGCTCAAAAATTTTAAGGTGGAGTACAAGGAATCGTATGAGGGCGAGCTTGAGGACGAGATCGTTCAGGAGATTGTGGCCGGTTACACGGGGTTTGACATGCCGGGAACGAACTTGTCTGGATACTCCGAGAAGCACGACGGTCTCTTCGGCATAAAGGCGCGGGCTAAGATTGGGCCGCTTATGCTGACCACCGTGCTAAGCCACGCGCAGGGGGAGGCAATGACGCGGGAGCTGGGCGGTAAGAACGACCCGAACTCCACGACGGCGCTACGGGACAACGAGTTTATAAAAAATCGGTATTTCTTCTTGGACACCGTGTACAGGGAGTACAACAATAAGGTATACAGCGTAAACAACCCGGAGCGCAACGCGCCAAAACCGCCCAAAATCACCGCGTTTCAGGCGTTCGTGTCGATACAGTGCAACGAAACCTCGAACAGCACGGTGCGCCGCTACATAGCGAACGTAAACGGCAGCGAGGTTTGCTTCAGGATGCTGACCGAGAACCAGGACTACACGGTAGACGTAGACCGCGGTTTCGTTCGCTTTGAGTACTCGGTGAAGGAGGAGGAGATCGTCGCCGTAGCCATGACGACCGACGGTTCGCTGAGCCGCGGCAAAATAGTACCGGTAAGCGCGGCCAACAACAGTGAAATCGAGATAGGGGTAATAAAGCCGAACAACTTGGACGCCGAGAAGGACGAGGGCAATCCCCTATTCGGGCTCATGTGGCGCAACGTTTACTATCTGCCGACGCTCGAAGACGCGAAGCTCGACCTCTTTTACTTGGACCCGGCCAAAGGCGACACGATACGCCACGCGGGATCGCGGCTTATCTCAAACGTGATGGGTCTCACGGACGAGCAGGGGCGCGCCCGTACCGATAACGTGGAGATATTCAAGACCGACAAGCAGGAGCTCATTATTCCGCCTTACGGCACGGGCATGAACGGAAACGAGCCGTTCGCCAACCCGGCGCTGGGCGACATGGCCGGCGACATGATTTACCGGTTTGGCCTAAGAAACACGGCAATGCGGGACTACGTGCCCAAGTTCGGGATACTGACCAACGGAATCACGCGGCGCACCACTTACGACGATTTGGGATGGAACATACTGCCGGGCACGGTGATTGTCAAGACAAATTCCGGGACGCTTCTCACGGAGGGCGTGGACTACGATTTGGACTACGAGATGGGCATCTTAGATCTTTTGTCGACGCGGGCGAAGTCGGCCGAGTCTATCCTAATAACCTACCAGCGCGAATCGGACTTCGTGCTCGAAAAAAAGGTTTTTGCCGGTTTGCGCGGCGAGATGCGGTTGCCGTTCATCAGCGACAACTCGTTTATGGCGGCGAGCATCCTCTACCAAAGCGCGGCGACCACCGCCGGAGATCTTCCGCAACTCGGCAACGAACCCTTCAGCAAGTTGCACCTAAGCTTCAACACCAGCTTGGATTTTCAACCGGAGTGGATGACGAAAGCGGTCAACTATATCCCGCTTGTAAAAACGGAGGAGGAATCGTCGGCGAAGGTGGACTTCGAGATAGTGCACAGCCGCATGAACCCGAACACATCCGTAGATAAAGGCGCCTACATAGACGACTTTGAGAGGACGAAAGACGGGTATACGCTAAGTATGCGCCACCCGACTTGGCATCCGTCGCACTATCCGTTCAAATACTCCGGCAACGCGCAAGCCGTCGCCGACAGTATGCTCAACAATCTTAGGATTCCGGTTTGGGATTTTTACTGGTACACGCCCAACGCCTACGACGACGCGAGAAAAATAAACCGTTTTGACGTGTGGAGGCGTGACCCGAACAACAGCCGTTACACCTCATCCGACACGTACATAGACGTGTTGCGGCTGAACGCGACGCCGGCGTCGCGCGAGCATCCGCTCGACGTGCGGGAGCGCTTCAAAAACTCATACGCGTCAATCACCGCCTCGTTCGGGCGCAGCGGGTTGAATATGGAGAATCACCGCTACCTTGAGATTGTGGTCAACCCAAGGGGTCCGAAGGGATCCGAATCGTTTGGACGCAAGGGCAGGCTTATGGTTCAGATAGGCACCTTCAGCCACGACCAGGTGCGCGACGGCGGGCCGCCGAACGGACGCTTTGACTTGGAAGACCCCACGTACCAAAACAAGCCGGCGCAGCTTTCCATGTACGACAAGGGGCTAAACGGGCGCGACCCCGCCGACAAATTTTACATGATACCGAACGCCGCCTCCAAGGCCAACGGGTGGGACACGCTCTCCCCGAACAATCAATACGCAACCTACTTGATAACGCCGCGCAGCCGCGACAATCCCAGCGGCGACCTCTTCCGCAAATACGACAAGGACAATTTAAACAACTTCAGGTTCGTAAACGGAACGTGGGAGAACAGCGCCTACGACGACGAGAACATAGACGGCGACGGGATTCCGAGAATAGGCGTTGTGGAGAAGTACTATACCTACGAAATCAACTTTGACGTTGACGTCAACGAGTCGCCGTACATAGACAAGACCTCCCGCGTAGTGAGCGAAAACGGGTGGAGGTTCTACCGCATTCCGTTGAAGGATTTGTTGGTGGGGCAATCGGTGACTAAGGACTCCGCTTTGGGCGGCGCGCCGGACTGGGCGAAGATACGCGGTATGAGACTCGTGTGGTACGACCTTGATACGAACGTGTTGACAAGCGAGAACGAACTCCTTATAGCCGGGATCGAACTGTCGGGGAGCTACTGGGAGCCGTCGGCGGGTTCCGAAACCAAGGTGGAGGCCACCGGCATAAGCAACTACGAGGATTTGAACTACTACAACAGCGTTTACGGCACGATAGTAAAGCCCAAGTCAGGCGAGGTGACGCCGGAGGAGAAGTCGTTGCGCCTCAACTTCAGAAACATGGCGTCCGGCGACACGGCCACCGTGCGGCGGTTGCAGGGGGGAAACCCACAGAACATTTCGGGTTACGACTCCGTATCCGTAATGGTGTACAGCAAGGCCTCTCACGGGGAGGATCTGAAGTTTGTCTTCCGCTTCGGCAGCGACGACTCTACCTACTACGAATACTCCGCCCCTATAAACTGGAACGGGTGGAAGACCCATGTTTTCAGCTTGCAAGACTTGTCGGACTTGAAGCTTGAGGCCGACAAAGAGAATAATCCGATAAACGCCGTCTCGGGGCGCCTGCGCGTCGTCGCCCCCGCCAACAAGCGTCCGAACTTCACGGCTATAACCTTTATGGCGATAGGCGCGTCCTCAAGCGTTTCCATAGACGAAGACGTTGATAAGGTTTATGAGATTTGGGTGAACGAGTTAGTGGCGACGGGCGGGCGCGTGCTCTCCGGTTTCGCGGCGCGCGTCAACCTCGCCACGCAGTGGGCGGACTTCTTGACGCTGGGCGCCGGGGTGAGCTTTACGGGCGGCGACTTTAAAACGATGACCGACGCTACGCTCGGCGGCTCGGACAGGAGCGAGCTTAGCGCCAACATAAACGCGGTAATGAAGCTTGACAAGCTCATGCCGGAGGAGTGGGGCGTATCGATACCCGTGGGCGGCTCCATATCCGGAGCGCTCTCCCGCCCCACGGTAAAACCGCAAAGCGACATACGGTTGCTGAAGGACGACGGCACTTCGGACGGCTTCCTCGACATGGCGGACGACGCTTTCAAAATGATGCTCGGCGGCGAACCGGGAAGCAATCGTACGCGGGCGCAACGCTTTGAGACTTTCGCCGCCACGCGCAACGCCTACACATCTTTTGAAAAAACGAGCGCCTCCAAAAACCCGCTTATCGGATTTACGCTCGACAGGATAAAGACGGACGTGAGCTACAACCAAACGACAAACTATACAGGCAAGGGTCAGCACGAAAATCCCGACAGCGCCGACTACATAAAGACCGACACGACCGTTACATACACCGGCGCCCTGCGCTACGACCTAAGCCCCCGCGACCCGCCCTCATGGACAAGCTACGCGCCGTTCGAGGAGGTGGAATGGATGCCGGATATTTATAGAAAATACACGCTAAACCTGCTTCCGTCCGCCATAAACTTCGATTTGGCGGAGATACAACACCGCACGGAGATACGCAACGACCACAAGTTAAACGTGTACGACTTTAGGACGCGTACCTTCGATATGCGCCACGGAATGCGCGTTGAGTACGCGCCGATTGCCCCGCTCCTTTCGCTAAACTACTCGATACGCTTGGACAGGGATCTCTCCAATCTGCCGACCGACGATTGGAACCTGATGATGGACAGCACCTTCGCCAAGATTTTCGGGCTGAACTCGACGGAGGGGGAGAAGTGGGACGCCTACGGCGTGCTCTACGGGGAACGCGGCCGCGCGCAGTCGGTATCCGCCCGGCTCACTCCGCAGTTTGTGAAGTGGATGACGCATTCGGCGGAGTACTCGGCCGACTACACGGGGCTCGCCGCGCGCCGCGACAACGACAGTACGCGTTACCTTAACGCCAACGTATCCACGGCGCTGAAGTTGCGTACCTCGCTTTTGTTAAGCGAGCTCTTTAAACCCGTTAAGACGCCCGCCGCCAAAGATACGACGTCAAAAGCCAACGACACGACGGCTAAGGCGCCGCGGCTCGGATATTGGGCGCTCATCGGCAACGGCATAAGCAAAATCAATATGCGTTCCATAAATTTTGAGTACGACGTGTTAACCGACCTAAAAAACGGCTTTTTAAGCTCCACGTACCTTGTCGACACGGCGGGTATGAGCAACTACGACTTCATCCGCTATCAGATGGGTTTGCGTCGGGGGTTGCGCGATTACCTCTTCGGCACGCTCGGTGAGGAGTCGCTGGGTTGGATGCGATACCGGTTGCTTACCGGCGCCGAGAACGATTTGTACCGCAACGACCAGTCCAAGGGTTCGTGG
>LIUJ01000278.1:0-8174 GCA_001462255.1 Fibrobacteria bacterium GUT77
TTACAAAATGGGAAACAACGTTCTCGCTTACTTTGCCGAACGTGCCGGCAGCTACGCGTTTTATCATACGGACGTATGGTTGAACGGCGCAATCGCGTTATCCGCCGCGATATTGACATTCGTTGTCGTCGGAATTTTCGCGTTCAAGAGCGGGCGCGGTTACTGCAACACTCTGTGTCCCGTCGGGGCGTATTTGAGCCTATTCGTAAAACTTTCTCCATACGCGCCGCCGATTGATAAAGAGAAGTGCTCCGGTTGCGGACTTTGCGCAAAAAACTGCAAAGCCGGTTGCATCAATCCGACCAAAAAAGAGATAGACCTTTTGAGATGCGTCTCCTGCTGTAATTGTTTGGAACTGTGCCCAAGCAAAGCTATATCGCTTAGACTGCGCAATCCGTTCGGTAAGAATAAATCGGTTTCAAATCCAACGCCGGAATCCGCTAAAGCGGCAAATGAAAACCTCGCCCGCCGCGGCTTTATATCCGGCGCGGTCTTGCTGGTACTGGGTCTGTTCACTCGTAGCGCGGCATCCCGTTCGTTGTTCAACGGCGCCGACGGCGGACTTACTCCGCTTGAAGCCAAGAAAACCCCGACCCGCTCCAACCCCATCATTCCCCCCGGCGCGGACAACGCGCGAAGTTTCGGCAAACGTTGCACGGCTTGCCAACTGTGCGTGTCGGCCTGTCCCAACAAAGTATTGAGCCCGTCAAATAAAATATCGGACTTTTTGCGCCCGCGCCTCTCTTACGAGCGCGGCTACTGCCGCCCGGAGTGCGTCAAGTGCTCCGAAGTCTGCCCGTCGGGCGCGATACGCCCCATAACAACGGCGGAAAAATCGTCCACGCAAATAGGTATCGCCGTTTGGAATGGGGATCTCTGCATCATCAACACCGATAAAGTGGCGTGTACCCTCTGTTCGCGCAAGTGCCCAACCGGCGCGATCACCTTGATTTCGCAAAACGCCGACGACGCGGCGTCGCAAAAAATTCCCATGATAGATACAAACCGCTGTATAGGTTGCGGAGCGTGCGAAAACCTATGTCCCACGCGCCCGTACAGCGCAATCGCCGTCAATGGGGTAGAAACGCATAGAACGGTGTGAGTAGCCGCGAGGAAAAAATTCCGGATCATTATTGATCGGAAGATGCGAGAATTAAAAGACAACGTTTTAGTGACAAGGGAGACAATATGCTCTACGAATACCGTCTTAAGGCGCAACGTTCGGATTTTTACAACATAACCGATAAAGTACGCAAGGCTATTGCCGAAAGCGGCGTCGCCGAGGGAATCGCCGTGGTCTACTGTCCGCATACCACGGCGGGAATCACCGTGAACGAGAACGCCGATCCGGACGTTGTGCGCGACCTGCTAATCGGTTTAGACAAAGCTTTTCCCAACCGCGCGGAGTTTCGACACGCCGAGGGGAACAGCGCGGCGCACCTCAAGGCGAGCGCGGTCGGGTCGAGCGCAACGGTAATTATAAAGGACGGCAAACCGTTGCTTGGGACGTGGCAGGGAATTTTCTTTTGCGAGTTTGACCCGCCTCGCGAGCGAAGTTGTTTTGTTAAGGTGATGGGGGAATAGGACGGCGTAATTGCTTTTTTGAGGAAAGCGACACACTATAGAGGGAAAAAGCCACGGATGAATAGCGTTAACTCCGAACATACGCTGAAGAAAACACTCCTTGGCGCGGTCAATACCGGAAGCGGTTCGATTGCGTATGCCAAG
The DNA here is from genome assembly GCA_001462255.1 of Fibrobacteria bacterium GUT77. Lineage (GTDB taxonomy): Bacteria > Fibrobacterota > Chitinivibrionia > Chitinivibrionales > Chitinispirillaceae > GUT77. The sequence goes on from LIUJ01000278.1 coordinate 1,729, forward strand.
CTTAAGATGAAAAACGGACGTTGGACGGTTGGATCCGCGGATTCGTGGCCTACGTCGAACGTCCTCAAGACAATATTGTTGCTCTCCGGCGGTACGGCTTTGGGCGTTTGCGCCGAATGGCATAAAAAAACTCCCGGTTCAGATCTTGAGCCGCCGGTGTCGAACGCCAACGCCGATGCCAATCCGTATTTGTATTCGACGGAATCCGACCTTTTGGGGGAAGCGTTCTCCGACAGTGTAACCGCTATCGTAGCGGATGACTCGTATTTGCTCACGTTGCCCCTTGCTTTTTGCGATAACCCCGCGTATTCGTTTTTATCGGTGTATTACGAAAACGGCGTTGTAACGATTGGGGTTGTGATAAAGCGGCGACTGGAAGCGGTATTTTCATTTCCGTGCGACGCCGCGTCTTGCGTAGAGGCTTCGGCGGCAAGGGTCAGGCGATATTGGATTCACGCGCTAAAGCGCGAAGATTTCCCGCGAAAAGCGGTGATTTTTAACGGGCAAAACGACAATTGCGACGGTTTGAACGTTGAACCGCTTGCGTTGCCGAAGGAGCTTAACGGCAGTGACGCGATAAAAGCCGCCGGCGCGGCGTTGGCGGTACTCTATCCGGCTCCTGCTTTCAGACTCCCGTCTCAATATTCTTTTAAAAAGTTTCGCCCGTTGCTTTTGTCGATTTTCACGATTTTAGCGTGTTTGTCGATAATCATGACATTGATATCGGTTTCGATCAACTATCGCGCGGGCCGAAGGCTCGCGTACAGTGAAAAAAGCTATTATTCACGCCTAAGCGAAAATAAAGCGTTGCAAACCCTTAATCGAACCGCCGAAGAACTTTCCGCCGAAATTCTTTCCGTGAATAAAGCCTACGCGCAGACCACCTGTTGGAAGAATCTGCTGTTGCTTTTGAGCGAGTTGAAACCCGATGACTTGTTTTTGGATCGGTTGGGCTCCGACAACATTCAAGGATCGGAAAACAGCGTGAGGTTAGCCCTAAGCGGCTGGTCTAAAACGGAAACGTCGGTAACGGAGTTTATTTCAGGTTTGCAGGCTTCCGATTATATCGACAACGTATCTTTGTCGTCTATTGAGAGAGACGCGAAGGATAAAAATTTTTGCAGGTTTAGGGTAATATGCGTAATGCGCTTATTCAAAGATTGACGTATAACGGCCCGATAATCGCTTTCTTAGGCGTAGCGAGCCTTCTCTCGTGCGCGTTGTTTTTTTTGGCGGTTATTCCGCAGTGGTTTACGTATAAAGAGCGCGTTGAGCGTATCGAATATTATGACGCCTATATCTCCTCCTCCGAAGAGTTTGACACGATACGTTTGGATCTTGAGTCGCAAAACGAGCTTCTTAGGTTGAAGCTCCGAGGCGTTTCGGCGGGCATATCGTCGCGCTCTCTTTCCGATATACTTCAGGAACTTATTAACCGCGGCAAAGAGTGCGGCGTAGTGTTGGCCAAAATTCAGCCGTTATCCGAAATAAAATCGGCGGACGCCGAAATGATTTCGGTGTTTTTGGAAACAAACGCCGACTATGCGGAGATCGGAAGATACGTCGCGTCGCTGGAAACACTGCCGCAAATAATACAAATACGCAAAATCGCCGTTGAAACGACAAGTAGCGGAAAGTTGAACGCCAAACTTTTTGTAAATTGCCGTATTACGACGAAAGGGGACAAATAATTGAGCTCGTCAAAAACAGCCGTACCCTATCTTCTGACCGGCGTTTTATGCTTTTGCGCCGTTTTTTGGATATTGTACGATTATTGCGCGATACGCCAAAAACCCAAGACCGTCGCGTACGCCGACGCGGCGTCAGCGTACAATGTTTCGGAGTCGGTCGACTCGGCGCTAAACGTTCGGGTAATCATACCTAAGGCGGATTTCGCTCCTAATGTCGGCTCCCCCTTTAAGGCTTTAGGCGCTCGGACCGCCGTGGGTTCTTCCCGCAAGCTCGTTACCGACGCAATCGGAAAACCGCGTAGATCGTCCATACGCCTCAAGGGCCTTATGAAAAACCCGCCGTTGGCGATATTGGAAGACACGCGCGGAGAAACGTATATAAAGGCGCGGGGCGACTCCATACAAAACTCGCGGATAATCGCCATTAACGACAATAGCGTGGTCTTTAAAGACAGCGGCGGAACATACGAACTTATCGTAGAGGAAAACAAGTGAATTTCCGACCGCGCGGCAACGACGGAAGCGCGATGCTCGTTGTACTGACGTTTGCGGCCGTCGGGTTGATTGTTGTAACATCATACCTCGCGCACCAGGCACGGGCCAATGTCAAGGCGCTTCGTTCCCCCGCCGTAACGCAGGCGACGCTTAATGCCAGATCCGGCGTATATCGCGTATTTGAAACTTTGTTTTCAAAAAACGCGCTTGACACATTGGAGACAATCCATGCCATTGACCGACTTTTCGGCGCCGATATGTTTAATGACGCCGATACGGGCGGTTTTTATTATGAAGCAGCGGATACCGGAGCCGCGAAAAAAACCTTTCTTTACGCGCGCGACAGCGTTAATACGGCGTTCGTCGCAGTTCAAACTCAAGGCATATACGGCCTTATCACCTCCACATCAACGGCGTTTAACATAACCCGCGCGGCGGAAGCGAGACTCGGATGCCAGGCCCCGGCAAAACCGGACACGGTTTTGATTCTTGAAAACGATTTACCCATAAACGGCCGCTTCAAAGGTAAAGCGCACCGAATCGTCAAAACAACGGACAGTCTTTTGAGCGTATCGTCGTCAAGAAATCAAGAAGACCGAATCAACGGTTTTATAAGCGGGATTAAAAGACAAAACACTTTTGTCGAAGACACTTCCGTCTTCGGCAATCCGTTGATAATACGGACACACAAAGAGTTTGCCGTAATCCCGGATACCGTCAAAACCCATTTGCTGTTGGACGGCGCGGCCTTAAGCGCCGCTTGGAAGAGTAGGCGCAAAATAACGGTTTACGGCGATTTGCAAATAACCGGTTTCTTCACACTGGAAAATGTGGAATTTAAAGTAGGCGGAGACATAAAGCTCTTGGATAACGCGTCCCTTGCCAATGTCGGTATTTTTTCAATGCGGCGAATCTTCATAGGAGACAACGCGGTCTTCCAAGGAGACGCGCTGGCAATGGTGAGCGTAAACGTTTACGGCAAAGCGGCCGTTAGGGGGCGAAGCACGCTTATTGCCGCCGGTGTTCTCGGCTCAACGCAAAAACCTACCGCCGCGTCGAATCGTTACTCTATTTTTATCTCCGACGCCTCGGAATTTGACGGCACCGCCGTTGCGTTGGGCGCCGCCGGCGGAATAAAAACGGATCCGGGCGCCAAGCTTAGCGGCGTCCTCTGGGCACAAAAAAACGTCTGTCACAACGGCATATTGACCGGAATCATAAAGGCGGAATATTTATCGGATTGTTCCAACCAAAATAATAACGGTGTTGCGGCCGTCCAAAAAATCACCGAAAACGCGTTCGGCGGCGCCATAGAACCGCTTGCGTCCGTTGACGACTATAAAATGCCGTATTTTATCGGCACTCCGCTGATAATAAACTGGCGGGAGTTTTGATATGAAAAAAAAGATACCGACGCAATCGGGCGTTACGATATTGGAGCTTATGATTGCGATCTTCATTTTGTCAATCACGTCGTATTCTCTTTTTTACGGGCTCCGTACCGGCGATACGATTATCGGCAAAGCTAAAATATCCGGTACGGCCGCGACCTTGGCCTCCAATGAGGCGGAGCGCGTCCGCAACGCGGCGTTACAAAACGTTAGGCTACAAGACTCAACATATTCGGAGACCGTTTCCGGCGTTAAATACGCCGTCTCAAGGCAAATTATAAACGCCTCAAACATCAATACGGAAAACTACGCGTTTACCGAGTTTGAGATACGAATAGCGCCGCAAGGCACACAATTTCCGCCGTATGTATTCAAATTGATTCAAGGATATTGCCACAAATGAAAAACCCGCGTTCAACCGGTCTTACACTATTGGAGTTAATGGTCTCCATATCCGTTTCGGCCATAGTCATTACGCTCGCGTTGTCTTCATGGAACTATCTCAATAAGCATATACTGTATCAGGAAAGCAAGAGAACCGTCCGCGGCGAGACCGCCCGCGTAGCGGAAGAAATCGCGTTGAAACTCGGAAGAACGCCCGGATTGTTGCGTTTTACCGATAATTCCGTAACGTTTATCGAACAAAACGGCGGCGATACGCTGGAGTACGCGTTTACCGACGAAACATACATCACAAAAAACGGGGTTCCCATGTACTTTGGGGTTCAAGGCGGAAGCATAACCTCGTTTAGCCTGCGCAATACCGCCGCAGGCGATTCGGAGTACCTGTTGCTTGAAGTCACGGTCTCTTCCAAAGACACGCGCGGCAACAGAGATACGTGCCGGGTTATCGTCAATGTAAAGAAAAACAATGCCGAATTTTCGTGGTCGGATAACCTTTAAGAACGCGCAACGTTGAATTTCCGCCGCGCGTCGATCCGCGTTAAAACTAAAGGCTCTTCAGAAATTATGGCGGGAAAGCCTGAAGAGGCGATAACGTAATCGAAACAAGTTCGCACCCCTAACGGGATGCGAAACTCGGTTCTTCCCAGCATAATGTCGGAAGCGTCAAATCCGCAAACCCGCCGTAAGTTGGCCGCCCTAACCATCGTTAAACGACGTCATGGGATTCGTCGGGGGACCTTGGCGGACGAGATTTAGGGTGTTATTGAGGAGGGCGTGGAGCATATTGTAGGGTGTATTTCGGGGGATACCGCAAAACGGCGACAGGAGGCGGTAATTTGTGGGCTAATGTACATAATTTCTTAATTTTAACCTTAAACTCAAATGGGGGGGGCTTATGAAAAAGCCATTTTTGTTAGTATCGGTTTTGGTGTTGTTAGGCTCGGTAAATTTCCCGATTTACGGAAAAAATGAACCGTACTTGGTAGATATTAATATTTACAATTGGATGAATGGTCAGGGTTGTCAGTAAGCGTTATGGGCACCTTTAAGAAGTATCTTGTAGGTGTCGCAACATATAAACTTCAAACGGGAGGTAAACGCATTATGAAAACCGATTTATTAAAATCAGTGTTTGCGGTCGTATTTTGCGTAAGCGTTGCGGTCGCCGACGGGCAATGGAAGTGGACGGCGCAGGAATTTGTCGCCGACAAAGCCATGCGATCAGTAGTTTGGGGCGGAGGGAAGTTTGTCGCCGTCGGCGACGGCGGGGCGACTATGGCTTCGCCGGACGGGAAAGCTTGGGTAGTTGGAAATTCCGGTACCGTCAACAACCTTCGCTCGGTGACGTGGCACGACGGTCTGTTCGTGGCCGCCGGCGACGGCGGGACTATCGTTACCTCGGGGAATGGCGTCGAGTGGACGGTTAGGCAATCGGGGAAAAATTACAAAATAGTTTCGGCGGTTTGGGGTAATGGAAAATACGCGGCTTTAACATATACAGATGCTACTTACGATATGGCATTCTCCATTCTTATGTCCAATGACGCAATTATGTGGACGGAATTCGATATGCCGATGAATTGGATACTCCCGGTTGTCGGAAAGCACGAATATAAAAATTTCGCGTATATCGGCGGAATGTTCATAGTGGGCGAAGTGGACGGCGACGTAAAGGTTTCTTCCGATTGCGTGAGCTGGGAGCCTAATGTTGAGTTTGACTTTCTTCCACCTATGTCGGATTTGGATCCATGTGGGCCGCCTTTTGTGATAGTGCCGGCTGATCCTATGCACGGTAACCGTGAAGTACTTTCAATTGCTTACGGGAATGAAATGTTTTTGGCTCTTGGCGAGAGCGGTGGATTAGCGCGGTCGGAAAACGGTAAAGATTGGAGTACTCTTGAGCGCGCTTGCGGAAAGAGCACGGTAAATGGCCGTACGGTCATTCACAATGGGGCACATTTCCTTATTGCCGGAGAAGGCGGTATTTACAAAACGGTTGACGGAACAAACCCTGAAAAAATTTTGGAAAAATCATGGAAGGACAGGGTATCCATAGCCTATAACAGTAGCGTTTACGTAACCGTGTACGGAACGGAAGTCGGGATTTTGGAGCCGCCGACCGTGTCAATAGCGTCGTTTGCCAAACCAGCCAAACATAACGGCGTTGTGATGAATAGGAAAGGCAATGTCATCAGTCTTCACTATGCCGCCGCGCAACGCGCGAATACGAAACCTGAAATTGATATTTACAGTATCGCCGGAAAGCGGCTGAAGATAACGCCGAGTTTTGGTGATGACGGTAAGGTATCAATACCGCTGTCCAATCTCGCGACGGGTATATATATCATTAGAGCGAGTTATGGAAAAGAGCGTTGGCAAGAACAATTTTCGGTAAAATAAGCCGTTTTTTGGAATACAAACTGATTTTATGCGGATTTTATGAGACAGTTTCAAAATTTGTGTA
>LIUJ01000278.1:8430-10597 GCA_001462255.1 Fibrobacteria bacterium GUT77
ACACAGATTTTGGGACAGTCTCGATTTTTATGGGTAACCGCCTAAAATGCGCTTCGCCGACCGTTGCAATAAGTTAGGCTACCGCAATTGTCGCGCTTTTTTGACCAAGCGGCGTTCCCCGTAATGTATATTTAAAAAGGAAGGACCGGCGTTTGGGCACAGCCTGTTTTTTTCATAAAAAACAACGGATTGAAGCATGATTGAAAAAATCGGCGCGATAATACAAACACTGCACCCGATTGACGCCGCCACGCTTGACCGCGCGGCTGAACAGGCTCGCGTTTCCGGCCGACGAATCGGCGAGGCGCTTATGGAAGTCGGCGCGGTTGGCGAGACCGCGCTGTTTAAAGCGTTGGCAAAACAGTTTTCTTTAAACTTTGTTACCGGCTTTGACCGCGAGATAGACGTAGAATCGATTCGCGAGCTTCCGACGGAGTTATTTAAGGCGGGACGCTGTCTGCCGTTGATAAGCGACGGCAACGTGTTGCGGATCGTCAGCGACGATCCGCTTGACTTGGATACGCAGATGGAAATCGCTTCCGCGAGCGGGTTGCCGGTTCAAACGCTCATAACCGCGCCGTCGGAACTGAAAGCGGCGTGCGAGCGGCTCTTTGAGGGTGGGGCGGCCTTTAAACAATCCGCCGACCGAATACGGAAAGAATACGAGCAAATGTCGCAAATAAACGACGATAACATGAGCCTTGAAGAAATCCGCCGCAGAACCGAATCCGAACCGGTAGTACGGCTCGCGGCTCTCATATTCGACGAGGCGATAAAATGCGGGGCGTCCGATATCCACATAGAACCGTACGAGTTTAACGCCATGATAAGATTTAGGATAGACGGTATGCTAAGACAACACACCGAAGTCGCCCGCGATATGTATACGCCCCTAACGTCAAGAATCAAAATTTTGGCGGACTTGGATATCGCCGAAAAAAGAATACCGCAAGACGGTCGTATCCGTTACGGAGTCGAAGGCAAAAATTTCGACCTGCGCGTTTCCACGCTACCCACGCATTACGGAGAAAAAACGGTGATCCGCGTACTCAAACACGATAAAACCCTCCTAAACCTATCCAACATCGGAATGGCCGCCGCGCAACTCGAACAGTTATACGAGCTAATCGAAAAACCGCAAGGCATGATATTCGTAACGGGCCCCACCGGAAGCGGTAAAAGCTCCACCCTATTCTCATGCCTGAATAAAATATGCGGCAAGGCGATAAACATCACCACAATAGAAAATCCCATCGAGTATAAACTTGAGGGCGTCAATCAGGTGCAAATAAACGAGAAAGCCGGCGTAACCTTCGCGACTGCCCTGCGCTCCATCCTGCGCCAAGACCCCGACGTAATTCTCATCGGCGAAATCCGCGATTCTGAAACCGCGCAAATCGCCGTTCAAGCGTCTCAAACCGGACACTTGGTTTTTTCTACGCTACACACAAACGACGCAATCTCCGCCGTAACACGCTTAAAGGACTTGGGAATCCCAGGCTTCATGATTTCATCGTCGTTAGCGGCAATACTGGCCCAACGGCTCGCGCGAGCGCTATGCCCATATTGCAAAAGAGAACAACCAATGCGGGAAGACATCAAAACAAGATGGAAACTGCTTTTCGGAGCGCGACCGTTGCCGAAATCATTCGCCGCAACCGGCTGCGAAAACTGCAACGGAAGCGGCTACAAAGGAAGAATAGGCATATTCGAGCTTATTGCCGTAAACGAAAAATTACGCTCCATGATAGCCGACAACTCGCCCGAAAACGAATTGCGCAAATACCTTAGCGAAAACGGAATCGCCTCGCTTGCGCAAGACGGCGTACAAAAAATGGAACTCGGAATCATAGACCCGGAAGAACTTCTGAGAGTAGTGCAAGTGGACGCTTCCTAAAACGCCGCGCCCCCATTTTTTTGTGCCGAATCCTACCGCCCGCGCCGATAGGCCAAATCACGGCTTCTTTGGGACGCTCACCCATTTTAAAGGATATCGCGCCGGAACGAAAAATCAATCCACCGCCTCAAAAATAAACAAAAAGGTCTTTTGGAGCGTTTTTAGGCCGTTTTTGGAATCTCCAAAGAACAACGCTGAAAAAGTTACAAAAAAACGTGCATTTTACCTAAAAAATAGGTATAATATTTAATAATACAGCATAATTTGGAT
>LIUJ01000279.1:0-2564 GCA_001462255.1 Fibrobacteria bacterium GUT77
GGTATGGCCGCCGGCATACGTATAAATCGCGCCGTTGTTCACGTCGGACCGGCAATTTTCCATCGTCGTGTCGATAATATCCAGACTGCCGTTGGAATAAAAATACAACCCGCCGCCATAACCTGATGGTTCATAACCATAACCATCCCAACTAGAATCATGTATAGCTTTCGCGTTTTTGATGGTAACGCCGCGCAAGGTCAGGCTGTCTCCGCCGTTGCCAGTGTATTTTGCCCAGTTGCTGTCGTAAGATACGGAATATACATAATAAATACCCGCGCCGTTATACGCTTCAACATTTTCTATAGTCGTATTGGAAATCTCGGTTGTTCCCTTACAATGAATAGTAATTCCCCCGCCCGAGTAAATGGTAGTACCTCTACCCGTCACACCAAATTGCTTACAGTTTTTGATATTTGCGTTTGAAATCCGCACCGTATTCGCATTGTGAATATATATCCCACTGTCACCGGCTACACCGTCAATATCCACGTTATCTATAACAACGTTATCCGCAACAACCTGAATGCCATATCCTAATGTAAGAATATTTTTAACAATGGTGTTTCTTATCTCTATGCGGCTGCCGTTTTCATACCCAAGATCAACATGAATACCGCTGTCAGTGTTTATATTTTCAAGGATGACTTGTTCGGCCTTTGTCGATGTTGATCGAATAAAGCTCCTTCCGTATTCCAAACCGTTTATGGTAATGTTAGAAGCCCGTATCCCGCCTGAACTACTTTGAATATATAATCCCCATTGTGTATTGTCATGCAGACTGATGTCGCTTATTTCAACATTACCGAATAAATTATAAGCGTATATCCCGCCACAGTCCCGTATATCAAGACCCTTCATTTTAAGTTCTCCATACATACCTACAACAGTAATTGGGTAGTTCTTGCAGTATTTGAAATGTATATCTTCAAATGAAAGGTCTCCGTTCACCGTTATGCTGTTATAAAACAAATCCCAGTCAGTATAAAAATCGTCTTCAATCGAGTATCCTATAACGGAAAAAAAGAGGAGTTTTGAATACCTGCCCCCGCCCAAATCACCACTTATTGTTACATCGTTAGCCGCAACATTCCGCTGGCTTTTACTTGTCTCGTTCCCTGCAAATCCGCCTATGTAACTTGTATTAGCTGTCAGCGGGAAATAGTCGTTTGCCGATGTTCCCGGCGTGTAGGTTCCTTTGGCTATCCATATCTCTTTGGGCACGTCTTCGGGGAATTCCGCCGCCGCTTCGCAGGCTTTTTTCAGGCTGACAAAAGCGTCCTGCCACGACACCCCGTCATTTAAGCCGCGTGCGTTGCAATTAACATATATAGTCGTTTGCAGTTCGCGGACTTCGACAATGTAGGTTTTGGTGTTCTTGCCGTTAGCTGAAACTACCGTATACGCCACGGGCGCGTTAAACACCCTGCCTGAAACACCGGAAACCTGCGGAGTCCCTGACACGCTTACCTGTCCCGAAGCGGTAAAGCGGGGAATCAGTGTTTTTGCCGTCATGCCGGAACCCGGTCGGGCGTATACCGTAATTCTGCCGTTCGCCTGGTCTATCTTTGCGGTAATGTCGTCGGCAAGGCCGGGGTTTTCCTGTTTGTAAAAACCAAACTCGGTAATGGCCGCCGCGTCCCCTACAAGGCGTACCTGCACGCGGTAATCGCGCGCCAGCTGCGGGTTCGACGGGTTCGACACCGTGTACGTCAACTGGCGGCTAAAGTCCTGCGCGCTTGCGCCGGACACCTGCACGCTTCCCAATACTTTTACCATGCCTTCCGCGCTGAATTCCGGTATAAGGCTTGCCGGCGCATTATTACCCGTGTACAGAGCCTCGACCATAATATACCCGTCGCTTATTTCCGCTACCGCGTCCCGCGCCAGTTCGTTGTTGAGCGCGGTGGAAAATTTAAACGAGGTTATCCGTGGAACGTCGTTTGTCATGCTGAAGAATTCCACCGTTACCGTATACAACCGCGCGTACATGCCGTTGCGGGAGACAACCCGGTATTCAAGCGGGGACGAGAAATCCTGCGCGGTCATTCCCGTTGTCTGCGTAACATTGCTTACGCTCACTGTGCCGGGGCTGATAAAACGCGGTATAAGGATTGACGGTTTTGCGCCGGAATAAAACACCTGCACGGTAATGGTTCCCGTGCCTTCGTTGTTGATAATCGTCGCTATCGCGGTTGCGGTGAGCGACGGATTATCTGCCTTGTAAAAGCGGAAGTCGGTTATGCTCCGTACCGTGTCGGGGTCTTCGGTAAAGACGACGGTAAGGGTATAGTCTTTGGCTATCCCGTCCCTTGTTACGGTAATTGTTTTTGACTGCGTTCCGAAAGTCGGAGAAAACTGGACGGCGGTCGTGCCGGAAACTGCCGGCAATCCGTCAATCTCCAAACCGTCACCGCGTATCTCAAAGGAAGGAATCAGGGCAAAGCTCAAGCCCGTCATTTCGGCGGGGTATACGGCAAGCGCGGTAACGGTCAAATTAGCTTCGTTAATCATGCAGAAAGCGTCGCTTACCAGTTCGGGGTTGTCGTATTTGGAAAAACACA
>LIUJ01000279.1:2692-3266 GCA_001462255.1 Fibrobacteria bacterium GUT77
TTTGAATCTTCTATAACGTACACCGTGTACTGCCGTATCGTCCCCATCGCGGAAATCACGAAAAAAACCACCGGCCCCGAAAAATCTATGGGTATATTCAGCGCCGGAACGTTAAAGTCCGGGTTCTGTTCGAGAAGCGCCCTCGCACGGGCGGCAAGGCTGTCCGCGGTGTACAGTCCGGCTGTTTCTTTTAACAAATCCGCCGACGGGAAGGCGGCATCGATATAGTCAAGCGTTACGGGGAACAGGCTCGCCATGCGCTCGACGGACACCCTCGGCAGTAAACTGCGCATGTCTGTCCCCTTGGCTACGGTTATGTCTATCCTGTTTTCGCCTATTACCGCGCCGCCGATTTGTCCGGGGACTTCAAAAGAGGTTATGGTGTTTCCTTCGGGCGGAATCAGTTCATGAAAAAAGTTGTTGCACCCGCTTAATACGACCGCGATAACCGCGCCGCAGACTAACCCCTTTTTCATTCCGCCCCGCCCCGTTGTTCAAGAAACAGTTCCACGCAGCGCCGCGACCCCAATGTCGCGTCTTTCCATAACGGCTCTTTTTCCGCGCCGTAGTATTC
>LIUJ01000280.1:0-583 GCA_001462255.1 Fibrobacteria bacterium GUT77
GGGGATCTGCTCGACGGGCTCGACCCCGCCGCGTTGGACGCGCCGCTTTTTATTGAACTCCTATCGTGCGCCGGCGGCTGCCTAAACGGGCCCGGAATGTCCGGAACGGTGCCGCAAGTCGTCCGACGCGTGCGCCTGCACGACTATGCCGACTCCGCCGACAACACCCTCGACGCCGACACGCTCTCCCGCTCGCCGCTTATCGACGCAAACTATCCGCTAAACCCGCTGTCGGACGACGTACACACGGAGCAGGAGATCGCCGAAGCGCTTTTGCGGGTGGGAAAATATCGGCTTACCGACAGGCTCAACTGCGCGAGTTGCGGTTACGACACCTGTCGGGATTTCGCCGTAGCCCTATTGAACGGGCGGGCGGAAAAAAATATGTGCGCCTCGTATATGCGCGGACTCGCCAACAAAACCGCCAACGCGCTTATCAAGGCGATACCCTCCGGCGTGGTTATCGTTGACCGCGACTTGAAAGTAGTAGACTGCAACAAGAATTTCGCCCGCCTGCTGGGTAGCGAAATCGAAGAACTTTTTGCCATATCGCCGGGGTTGGAGGGCGCCGATTTGAGAAAAA
>LIUJ01000280.1:889-3340 GCA_001462255.1 Fibrobacteria bacterium GUT77
GCGAGGGCGCGGGAACTCATCACGAAAAACGTATCGACGGTTCAACAGATAGCGTTTCTTTTGGGAGAGAGCGCGGCGGAATCGGAATCCATCCTCAATTCCATTATAGATTCTTATACGGTGGGGGAGGAAGAGGGGGCGTAGGCGGGCGGCACAACTTCACATAAGGGGAATTAAAGACCAGGCTTATGATTACCGCAATAAATACTTGGAAAGGGTACTCATTAAAAGATATGAATAACAATATGTGGCTATCACTGTTGACTTTAATTTGACTTTGTTCATCCCAAAATATTATCTTAAATTAATTCATATAACGGTAGGACGTAGACCACCATCAATAAGGAGGCAAAGCGTATGGTAACAATGGCCACGGAAAAGCGCGTTATCGACGAGCGAACGGCGTCTGTGGAATTTAACGGGCGTTGGCTTTTGCTCGACAAAAGCGGTTTTCCGCCCTCTGACGATATGGGGTACATAATCGCCTACGGTGACGGTACTCATGAAGATCGCGACGCCCTTCATAGAATTAAAATAGACGTTTACCACGGCAGAGCACGCCTAATGAAAGGATATACGCCAAGTGAAGATGACGTATGTGACAACGGCATTATCGAACCGGTTTGAGCACCGCTACAAGTTCGACGCGCATATCTACAACGTTGTAGATAAGATGTTTGAAGATGTTACCATTTTTTTAGATTCCGGATGTTTTAACACAATGATTCCGGTACCTCTTGCCAAACTGTGCGGGCAGTCTTTGGGATTCAAGATGTCCTACAGCATCGGGGGGCGAGTTATAGAGGCGGAAGCGTTTTCCATACATGAATTGCGGATTGGAAACTTCTTGCTAAAGCGAATCATCGCGTTCGCCGGTGAATATCCTGGCGAGTATGAGGACGACATCATACTTGGGGCAAACGTGATGAATAACTGGGAGATGTTAATCAACAAGAGAACGCACACGTTCCAATTTCGCGAAGATCCGCCGGAGAACTTACCCAACAAAACGCACATATATCAAAATTATTTCAATAAAGCAGGAAATTACATCTGCGCGCAAATCGCGGAGTGAGATGGGGCGGTCTCCTGCGTGGTCGATGGTAGGTCGTCCCTTTTTTGTCCACCGCCGCCCCGTCCCCACCACCCAGTTCCCGCGTCAATGGGTCAAGTGCGGGTGTCGGGCGGTTGGTGTGGGCGTGAGGTAGGTCAGGGTCGGTTAGTGGCGGGGTATCTGTTGCGTAAACATCATTTTCATCCCCTGCCGCGTATTTTTTATTATATTAATCAGAAATGGGGAGGGTAACCCAAACAAGCCCTCCCAAACCTAAAAGGAGGTCGTTATTATGGCGACGCTGACTATGGACGACGATGTTGTTCTCAAGGTAGACGAGTACGCGAAGAAGGAAGAGATTAGCCGCGAAGACTTTGTAAATCGCGCGGTAGAACTCTCTCTACGCGAAAAATTCATAGCCGGACTCCACGAAGACGGGAGGCGTATGGGTATAACGCCGGAAGTCATTGCCGAAGAGATTAGGCTGTATCGGGCGGAACAGAGGCAAGCAGTCGAATGAAACTTGTCTTAGATGCTAATATTTTCGTCTCCGGTTATATTTGGGGCGGGCCTCCGTTTGCGCCTATACAAAGATACGGTTTGCGGTTGGACACCTTGTTTATTACCGACGACATTATTAAAGAAGTCGAAGACGTGTTTAAGCGTCCGAAATTTGCCGTCTATGGAGATCGTATATGCGGTATAATGGCTGATATTAAAAAGTATGGGAAAATGATCGCCGTTCCGCTCGGACAAAGGATAAAGGGTGTTTGTAGCGATCCCAAAGACGACAAATACCTCGAATGCGCTCTCGCCGCCGGTGCCGACTACATAATTTCAGGCGACAACCACCTTCTTACCGTCAAGGAGTATAGCGGCATTAAAATTGTGAGCGCGAGGGAATATTTGGACATCGTGAGTTGATGGGAGGGCAAACGTGATGAATAACTGGGAGATGTTAATCAACAAGAGAACGCACTCGTTCCAATTTCGCGAAGATCCGCCGGAGAACTTACCCAACAAAACGCACATATATCAAAATTATTTCAATAAAGCAGGAAATTACATCTGCGCGCAAGTCGCAGAGTGAGATGGGGCGATCCCCTGCGTATAGGTGGGTGATCGTTCCTTTTTTGTCCACCGCCGTCCCTTCCGGTTCCACCCCGTTCCCGCGACAATGGTCGGATGTGGGCGTTATTTCGATAAATTTGACTTTATCCCCTCCGAAATGCTATTTTATGGGTATTGATATATGGGCGGCAAAGCCCAAAAACAGGCTAACGCTACGGCGGGGGACGAGGATGCCCGATATACAGCAAAGCGGCGGTTCCGCGGATTTAACCAATTCGCTTTTGCAAAATACCTTCATTGAGGTAGAGCATTTTCAGTTTTGCAAG
>LIUJ01000280.1:3621-3861 GCA_001462255.1 Fibrobacteria bacterium GUT77
CACCGCGACTATGGCCGCCAAGTTTATTTCGTGCAACATTCCCATCAAGCGCGTATCGGAAATCATCATGGACACACTGCCGATATGCAGCGAGCGCGGCATCAGCTACGCCACGTTTACGCTGGTCGACATCGCCCCCGACGCTTCGGTAAAGATTATGGAGTATGACAACCCGCCGTACACGTTTATCAGAAAAGAGAGCGTCATTGAGCCGGAGAAAGAGGCGACGGCCTTTGAGCG
>LIUJ01000281.1:0-6764 GCA_001462255.1 Fibrobacteria bacterium GUT77
CGTGCCTTTCTCCCGCCACTCCTTTTTGGCTATCTCTGCCGCTTTTGGGTGGTTGTCCGGCACGCCTGCGGTCTCTGCGAGGGAGAACTTCACGTCCTCGCTATTTTTCTTGCCGGATTGGGAAATATTTTGTATATTATTAGTAGCCGACTGTGTTCCTTGTTTTAGCAACGCTGGTTCGTTGGGAGCTGTTAAATCAGCAGAGCTTGGACTTAAGAGGGAACCCGAAGGTGCTTTTGCATTCCTAGGACTTAACTCGGTCGGTTTTTTAACAACCATAGTCTTTATTTCAATAGTTCTTGCATCTACTATTGCATCGGCTATAACTATCGTTCCGTCAGAATATCTTTTGCTTATGAGAACGCTTCGCTTTTCTTCTCCACCGACCCAAGTACTACTTCCCCTCTCTATGTTATCAAAGTTTCTGAGAACATCGGGTATAAGAACAAAATCCCTCTTTGTAACAGGTGTTTGGTCTGCGTATTTTTCGTTTCCCACGCCGTGCTTATCGTTTATATGGCGCACTTGCGTAAGGGAAATTATTTGCTCTTTTGCGTTTACTTGTGTTCCTAATACTTGGCTTATAGCCGCATTTAGTCTATTGCTTGGCGTTCCCATACGCTTTATATCTGCACTTCCTGCGGTCTCGCCTTTCCGCTTGCCTTCCGTGTTTGCCGCTTCGTCCCAAATATCCACCATTGCCCTTATCTCTTGCTTGGGCATTTTCTTTAGGCTTTCTTCCCTTGACATTAAAGGCGTACGGCTCTCCGCTTTGCCGAACCACCGCTCAAAGAAGCTCTCTGCGAAAATCTGCTTGTCGCGGGGCACGTCTTCGGTTTCGCTGGGGTCTTTCTTGGTGGCAGCCATGAGCCTTGCCGTTTTGAGGTTGTCCATGCGAATGGTCTTTTCCTCGCTCTTGTCCAAGGCTTCCGCGCCTTTTCTGCCTATAAGCGAGAATCTTATCTCATTGCTTGGGTCATAGCCCCATTCGTTTATATCGTTGCCGTCCCACCACAAATGGCGCAAAGGAACATCTTGCTCTATTATCTTATACTCGCCTTCGCCAAAGCGGCTCTCTCCGTGATTGACAGCGTATTTTCTAGAAAGCGATACCCAGTCCTTAGCAATAAAATTGTTCGCCTCCACATTCTTAGGGACGGCTCTGTATGCTTTTGCGGTAATGTTGTTAGGGTTCTTCCCTGCTTGTATCTGTGCTTTTACTCTATTGACCGCATTGAAGCTCTCTATACTTTCTGGCGTATTGTATAGGTAATTGTTTCCTGATGAGCCGTATTTCCTATCAAAGAAATCTTTTGGCACGTTATGCGTGCCTCTTGCTATTTCGGATAAATTGAAACTTCCAGCGTCCTCAAAAGCTTCTTCCGGCGTTTCATAATCCATCGTGGGAGCCGAGTGTTCGTCTCTGAAATCTTGTTTCCCTTCGCTTTCTTCCCACTTCTTTTTTGCGTTTTTGTATTCTTCGCTTTGGTAATCCGGTGGTTCCAAATGATATTTACCATCTTTCCCTTTTTGCCACCCTAACCTGCTCCGCTTCTTCGTTTCGTTCCCTTTCAAGCTGAACGGCAATTCCTCTCCGTTCTCATCGTAGTATTTGTCCTCGCTATCCTCTCTGGCGTGAACGAACCTGTCGCCTCTTAGCTTTGCTCCCGCTTTGCCCTCGCCCACGGCTTGCTTAACCTTTTGCAATAGCTCGTCCGGCACCGGTATGTCTTTTACCTTCGCCTCCGCTGGCTCTGGATAGCCTAGCCTGTGCGCAAAGGTCTGGGCTACAAGTTCTGTGTTGCTCGGTATCTTTTTGCCGTTCTCTATAGCCCACCGCCTAACGTTTGCTTTCCACTCCGCAAGCTCCTCCCTAAGCTCTGGGTGGTATTCCAAGCCGTGCAACGTTTCGTGTGCTATCGTGCCAATATCGCCGCTTGGCGTTATGTTGTTTATGTCGTTCTCTCGGAAGCCCGCAATATGTTCTCTGCCCGCTTGAAAATCCTCTGTTTGTGAAGCTGCCTCTTTCTTTTCTTCCGGCTCGCTGTCCAAAAAGCGGTATTTCTCCTGCGCTGTGTAGTCAGCGTTGTTCCTAAGCTCTGCAAGTTTCTTGGTTTCGCTTGCCCTGTCCGGTCTAGCCGCAAATGTCTCTATGCTCTTTTTAACGGAGCGGTCTGCGTTTGCTCCCTGCGTTCCTATGTCTTGCACGACATTTCCGCTTATAGTGCCCGGCTTCGCAAATCCTGCCGTGCCTGTGCCCAATGCGGCGTTTGCCTCCGCTTTGGAAACTCCGCCTTTCTCCAATAAAATTCTTTTTGCCGTTTTTATTACGGTCTGCGGCAACGCTTCCAAGCCTAAATCTTCGCCTATATTTCTGCCTATTGCACCAAGGTTAAATTCTCCGCCTTGCCCTGTTTCAATAGCCGCTTCTGCTAATGCCTCTGCGACCGTTTCGTGTGCATAGTTGCCAAAAAAAGCCTTCAATGAATTTGGGTTTTTCATCAAAGCGATTTTCAGCTTGTTTCGCAACTCCACGCCCTCTTGCGTTTGCTTCCATCTTTCCGTGGCTTTCTTGGCTTGCTCCGCGTTCTTAGCGGTTTTCTCTACACGGCTTGCCACCGCTTTCGCTTTCCTTGCGTTGTTCGCCAAAACAGCGGCGTTTTTCACTATATTGCCAGCCGCTCCCATTCCACCGGACACAGCCATAGAAGCAGGCATATAAGCTATCATATTGTTAAAAAATTCACGCCGTTCTTCGGGGTCTTCAAGCAATGTTTCCGCAAGCCCTGGTATGCTCTTAACGCCTTCCAATAAAGAAGCGAAAAATCCTTTGTCGTTTTCCTCTATGTACGCGAGTTCATCATCACTTAGCTTTTCTGTTTTCGCTTTCATTTTGAGTTTGTCAACTTCTTTTTTTGTTTCGTAATTTTGTTTTATTCCTAATGCTCGTATATCTGCGCTTTCCTTCGTTTCAAAGCCTGCTGCCTTGCGAAAAGGTTCTGTTATTGCAAATGAAGCGTTGCCTACAGCTTCGCCAACTTGGTCTGCAAGTCCCGCGTTTATGAGTTCTTTTTGCTCTGGGAACCATCTATGGTCGGCATAAGTCTTGAAGCCTGCTTTCCATTTGGCGTATTCTTCCGGCGTGGCTTTTTCAAGGTTATGGTATCTTAAAAACGCTTCCAACTGCTGCTTGTTGTTTATGCTTGCGCCTATAGGCAATTTACGCATAACATCGTTCTCGTAGCGGTTTTCGTATTCTTTATACTCTGCCGCTTGTTGTTCAAGCTGGGCTTTTTTAGCTGCTCTTTCTTCCCATTTCTGCACGTTAGGCTGTGTTGTTAGAAGCGTTGACTGCGGAGCTTCTTTCGGGGCGTAAAGCTCCTTGTTGTTCAGCACCCTAGTGTAGTCCGCTCCTATCACCTTGTCCATAGCGGGGTTCGCTATTACGGGGGCTTGCGTTGGGGGTGGAGACTCGCTTTGAGGTCTATAACCTGTTATCTTAATTGGAACAATACCAAGTTGTCTTATCTTTTCTTTAACAAGTTTTTCGGCTTCGGTAGTATCTTCGGTGGGAACAGTGAATATTCCCGTTTTGTCCGCAGTCTGCACTTCAAAGCGTATAGCCATTTAATTATTGCCACTCCACCTGTACATCATCAACTTTATTAGTTTTTTTCGGCTTTTTCTGCTTCTTTTTCTCTTTAAGAATTTCTTCGTCCAAGTTCTTAATCCTGGCAACAAGCGTCTGGTACGCTGCTTCGTTTGTGTAATTCGTGGTTTCGCCGCCGCCCTTCTCTCCTTCTAGGTTTGCTATGCTCAAGTTTGCGGCTGCTAATTTCTTTTCTGCCTCCGCTAGCCATTCCTCGTTCTGGTAATCCGGGTCTCTCCGGGTTTTCTGCAAACCCTCAATTGCTTTGTTGTGCCTCTCGGTTTCTTTCAGCGCGGCATCGGCGCGTTTATTGTCCGCTTGCTTATCAGCCGCTTCAAGCTCGTGCTTGCGGTCTTCATTGCGCTGTTTCTGCAAGTTTTCAAAACCGACTAATTTATAGAGACCTTCGTCTAGCTCCGCTTGCGTTGGGGGACGATAATTATCCACTTGTTGCGTTGAGTTGGATTGGCTACGAGGGTCGTTGTTTTGGAACCTTAGTTTAAATTCTTCTTCGGTCTCGTCTCTAGTTCCGTCTTTAACGCCTTTATCCGTCATCTCTATAAACGCCCTCGCAGCCTCATCTTTCTGCCTCTGCGCCTCGGCTGCCGCCCTCGCCTTCTCCTTATCCGATATGGCGGAATGCATCGCGTTGTAGCTCGCCGTCCCAAGCTGGTTGTGTTTCTGGCCTGCCGCAAGCAGGTCGTCCGTGCTTTCGTAGTTTCCGCTTAGGAAGTCTCTCTGGGCTTGCAGCTCCGCTTCCTTTGCCTCAGCCTCTTTTTGCCTCCGCTCGCGCTCGTCCATATCGCTATAAACGGTTCGCATGGTGCTTCCGAAGTTGTTAAGCGCGTTGTTCCAAGCCTGCGAGTTCGCTCCCATAAGATTCTCCTAGAATGTTGGTCTGTATTGACTGGCGTAGTAGTCCTTGCTGGCGTTGCTCGTGCCGAGCGGCCCTTGCTCCCTAAGCTGCCGGAGATATTCGCGCTCGCGCTCCGCCCTGTTAAGGGCATCCTGCTGCTTCCTGTATTCAAGCTCCATCTGGGCTTGCGCCTCCTGCCGCTTGCGCTCCTTCTCGTCCTCGCTTCCGGCCATATAGCCGCCTATGCCGCCTACGAGCGCGCCTACCCCCGTGCCTATGCCCGTGCCTGCTGGCCCGAATGCCGAGCCTACGGTTGCTCCCGCTCCCGCTCCGCTTAGTGCGCCTGTCGCCGCTGATGCTCCTGCTCCCATATTCTACCTCTATCTACTAACTTTTACCAACTGTCAGCCCGTTTCTTACGGGATAAATTTTGAACTTTTCCGCCATCAAGCGGCTTTAATGAAAACTCGTAAGTCCTCGTATCTTTGTAACCATCATTCCCTTTAAAGCTATTACTATCTTCTATAAGATAAAGCTTTCCATCGTATAAGACCACCGAGCCTTTGCCTTGGGTGTACATTTTGGCAAAGTCGTCTGTGTCCGAGTAGCTTCCAATTCCATTCTTCTCCGCCCAAGCTTTCATCTCGTTCAAAGACTTCCCCGCAAACGGGTCTTTGCCCTGCGAGTAGGCTTGTTGCACGGCACTTAACGTCATATTGTTAAAATGCTCCTCTTGCATTTTGGCATTTTGGAAGTCATAATCATCCAAATTCCTTTGAGCGGCTTCCTTTAAACTTTGCGAGGCTGAAGGGTCGGCTATGACTTGTCGCCAGTAATCTACCTGTCCCGCTTCCTCGTCCAAAGCCAGCGACTCCGTGCTCTTCGTCTTCCAAGAGCCGTCCGCGTTCATAAAGCCCGTGTAGTCCGCCCCCGAAACCCCGGTCAGCCTGTCGCTTTGAATCTTGGCGTATAAATCAGGGTTGGTGTTTTTCAGCATATCCAGATATTCGCGCTGGTCCTGCTCGTGCTTGGCGGTCTGCTCTCTGAGAAGCTCGTTTTTCCTGTCCAGCAATCCGGCATTCGCCTCCTGCGCGGCATCGTAGGCCGAGGACATAGCCCTGCTCACGTAATCCGCTCCTACGGCGGGGTTGAAGCCCATAATAGCCGCTTGCTGGCTCGCCTTCTTCTGGGCGTGCCCGATTAGCTGGTTGTTCTTCTGCTGCGTTTGGCCTCGGTAGTCGTCATACATGCTCTGATAAGTGTTTTGAAGCTCCGTTGAAGCTTTGCCGAGCGTGCCTTGTATCTGGTTCTGCCTGTCTAACTGCGCCTTCGTTGGTGTCGATGGCGATACGGCAGGCGCGGTGGGCGTAGCTGCTGGATTGTTTGAATTGTTTTTTTGCCAATCTTCGTAATCAGCCCCGAAAACTTCCGCCATTATGCCCTCCGTTCCGCAAGTTTCTTTTCCAAGGCTTTTATCAGGTTTTCCTGCCTCGCGAACTCGCGCTCAATGTCCGCCATAGCGTTGTTGTACAGCGTTTGCTGCTTACTTTCGCTCATACCCGGTTTCTGCCTTACCAAGTTCATATACGTAATATAGCAAAATTCTTGGCGAATAGCGCAAAAAAAATATATTTTGAGCTATTTATTCACCAAGAATAATTCTTTTTATTGACTGATTAACCTTGCGCTTCCGGCCTTGGCATACGCACCGGGGCAAGCTGCCTTATACGGGCAAGCGTTTTCAGGGCATCAAGGGCCATAAGGTTTTCTTGCCAGTTGTTCAAGAATCCCTTGTTTCTTTCCAATTCGTCAAGGCTTTCCGCTAGCCTGCATTTCCAGAGCGTTTCAGCTCTCTTTAGGTTTTGCTGGTATTCTTCTTCCATTGCCGTCTCCTTTGCTGTGCAATTTCCTTAAATTTTCCACCCATACCTTTAAATCCTCGTTTGGCACTTTCAGCTTGCCGATTAAAGGAAGGGTAAACTCAAAAGACGAGCCGCTGCCTACATACCCATCTAGGAACCCAAGCAGCGCCTCGCCGTCCGCCTCCCCGGTCTTGGGGTTGTATAAGCCCAAAGCTTCCGCTTGGCTCAGAATCTTTTTCGCCATAGGAAGCTCCGAAGCCCATTCCCAACCCTTTGCCTGAAAACCTTGCGCCATTCCAGCGACCATACCCCGCAAAAAAGGTTCGCCGGTGAAACTGCTTGCCGCTAAGTCAGAGGCAAAGCTAACCGTGACCGAGAAAACGTCTTGTATCTTCAT
>LIUJ01000281.1:6891-7433 GCA_001462255.1 Fibrobacteria bacterium GUT77
CGAGAAAACGTCTTGTATCTTCATGTCATCACCCTATTACGCTGGCGTAGAGGTAGTGGATGAGGTAGTTGGCACATTCACGCCGGAAGCCAATACCGGGGTAGTTGACAACGCCGGGGTTAGCTGTATGCAGCTTTCCACGAAATGCACTTTCGCCTCAAGCCCTGCTATGCGCCCTCTCAGCCTTTCGTTCTCCAGCTCCGTTTTGAGGCGGGCGTTCTCTATTTCCAAGGCTACAGGGTTATGCCCCCCGTGCCCGCCGAGCGGGACAAGCGGACCGCCGCCGATACCTCTGCCGAATAGCAAGTAATATCCAAGCAAGCCGATTGCCGTTCCCGCCATTGCGGTAGTCCCAGTTCCGGCGACATACCTGTCTGTTTCCAAAGCCATATTTCCTCCTGATAAGTTTTGAAACTATAAGGAAAAATAGTAAAAGTTTTCCATTTTAGGGTATTATTAGTGAAAAAATTATTTTATTTGCCATAAAATTTTGTATATTTATACTTAATGGAGCGATTGGAGACAGCTAAGGACTGTAGCGA
>LIUJ01000282.1:0-972 GCA_001462255.1 Fibrobacteria bacterium GUT77
CCGCGGAATAACTCTCGCGCACGCGCCCGCCAAAAACCTGACCCACAAGTCCGCCTACGTTATTCACCCCGCGTACCGCGCCCAAGGCAAAACTTTGCGACACCTCTCCGGCGGCTGTAATTCTAAGCAAACACACTACCCCCCCCACATTATCCGACCTATAAACGTCCGCTATGGAATAACTCCCGTAAACCCCCCCGCCGTTCACCCCCACAAGCCCGCCCGCGTTGCTCTCACCCCTACCGGCAATGACAACGCCCGAACCGTAACAATTAACTATACGCCCGTTGTTGCTCCCGGCCAATGTCCCAACGGCAAAACTCCCCGCCACGGTATCCGCCGCCACCCCCACATTAGACACCTCCGCCCCGTACCCCACAACGCCGAAAAGCCCCACATGTCCGGCGGCCGGTTTATTTATATACAGATTGCGTATAACATAGACCGCCCCGCCCCGCCCGAAAAACCGACCGGTAAAGGGGGGGCCGTCGCTCCCTATGGGTTTAAACGGGTGAGTACGACTATCGGAGGCGTCGATATCGCAAACGAGCTCATAATCGGCGGAAAGCGGATGCGCCCCGTCCTTACCGATCTTGCGAAGGTCGTCAAAAGAGGCAACGCGCACAACGCCCTGCGCCGACGCGAAAGCGGCGGTCAGGAATATTATGATAACGCGCGACGATACGCCGTTTATCGCTCTTTTGCCTGTGTCGATTATTGTCATTATATAGCAGTAATATAAATTACAACAAGGGGGGAAGGGCGCTTTATCGCTTGCCGTGTTTATTGTTACGAAGTCGGCCTATCGGTTACCGATTCTTGAAATGCTCCGCCAAATTATCCAGTTGTCCCTTGGTGGGCTTAACCTTAGGCCCCGCCGACGCCGCGTGTTTTCCAACTCCGCATATATTTTTCAGCGATAACGATATCCGGCGCTTCTTTGTGTCCACCTTTAATATGCGCACGTCTACC
>LIUJ01000282.1:1086-4292 GCA_001462255.1 Fibrobacteria bacterium GUT77
TAATATGCGCACGTCTACCCTATCCCCCACCGAGACTATTTGATCCGGAGTCTCCACATATTGGTCGGTCAGTTGCGAGATGTGGATGAGTCCGTCGCACACGGCGTTTATGTTTACGAACACGCCGAACGGGGTGATGTTCGTTACCCGTCCGGAGACCACGGCGCCCTCTTTTACGTCGCCCAACTTTACCCTTCGCTTTGATTTTTGCGAGACTATGCCCTGGTAGCGCTGGGCGACTTGCAGTTGCGGGACGAGCTTTTTTTGCACGTATACCCTTAACGTAGGGTCGTCTATAGGTTGTGAGAGCAGAACGTCGGGGTTTGATACGATGGTCTCGCGTGAGACCGTCAGATCGTTTACGGCCTGTTCTATGAACGGGAATCGGTCGGGGTGGACCGTGGATCTGTCTATGGGGTTTTCGGCGTTCGGTATAAGCACGAAGCCGGCAATGTTTCTAAACGCCGTTTCCGTCATGCCTTTAACCTGCAACAGGTCGTTTTTGGAGCTTATCGGGTCGGCGGCGTCGTGCGCCTTGATGGCCGCGAGAAGCTCTTTGGCGGCGCAACGGAATTTTGCTATGGGCGAGTCGGCAATATCCTTTATGGAGGTGCCGGCAAGGAGTTGCGCGTATTCAACCACGCTGTCGACCGCCTCGGTGAACTTTTCGGGGCGTAGCGACCGTTGCAACGGGTGTACCGTGTAAAAAGAGAGGCCTAAGCGCGTAATGAGCGATATGGGTTGCAGGAATGTGATCGCCAATCCGTAGAGCGCTTTGGTGCGGTTGTCGAGTATCGCGAATTCGCGTTGTTTCATGTACTCGGAGGCGCACGGATCGCAACTCGCGACGGCGGCCCTCACCTTTGTGACCTCCACGTTATCGGTGAGGCAATCGTTTGCCTGCTTTATGAAATTTTCCGGAATTTCGGCGCCGCCTTCTCTATATAATATGCGCGACGGTCTGTGGCGGTTGAAGAATTGGCGTAGACGTTCGGTAAGGAACGTTCGACCGTCGCCGGGTTTTTTCTCGGTGGTCGCGCCCAATAGACTGCCGTCGGCGCTTACCGCCACCACTATGTAATCCTTCTTGGCGGACATATCCACCACGAACACGGACGGCGCGGATTGTTCTTCGGAAAACTTTTTAGAGAGTTCGTTCACTATCTCCTTTTGGGCCCAGCGTTCGACTTGCTCCCTTATGCCCTCTTTTACGTCTTGCTCTATGGACGGCTGTAGCAAGCGTTGCCACATATCGTCTATGATTTCGCAGATACAGTAAAAAGACGTTGAATCCGGATTTGTGATGAAGTGTTGGCGAAACAACTCGGTCATTCGGAAGAGTTGAACGCTCAGTTTGAACTTTATCGCTTTTTCGTCTTCCGCGGCAAAGAGGCCGAGCAACTCTTCGTTTGTAAACTCGTTTACCGGTATGAGCTTGTCGGCGTACTTGTCGAATCTCTCGTCTTTGCGGTTCTTTGGGAAGATTTCGAAGTAACCGTCGTCGCGCATAAACTCACGCGCCATGGCCCTCACGGTATCGTCGTAGGCGAAACGCTCGGCCAAGAGGTCTTTGACCGCCTGAACAACGTCGGCGGCGCTTTTCAGCGACGGGTCTTTGCCTATGTAGGCCTCCGCCATAGCCTCTATGGGTTCGGTTTCCTCGGTCTGCGCGGCTACAAGGTCGGCGAGGTCGTCGACGCCCTTCTTGGCGGCCAATTGCCCCTTGCTCTTGGGGTTGGGGCGTAGCGGGATGAGGATGTCGTCGAGCACGTGCGTGTCGGAGACGAGGTTGATGCGTTTTTCTAGGGTCGGCGTCAGCTTACCGACCTTCTTGTACGCGTTGGCGACACGCTTGCGTTTGACGGCTATATCCTCCATGTCGGCAAGG
Organism: Fibrobacteria bacterium GUT77; assembly: GCA_001462255.1. GTDB lineage: Bacteria > Fibrobacterota > Chitinivibrionia > Chitinivibrionales > Chitinispirillaceae > GUT77. The sequence continues at coordinate 2,975 of LIUJ01000282.1, forward strand.
AAACCGTAAACCTCCCGAATGGTGGAGATATCGGTAACCTCGGCGAGGCACGGGTTGTACTCCGCCAGATAACCCGGCGAGTCACCGCTCTCGTACGCGGCGCAGATGAGGTCGGCCGCGTCGTGGGGTACTCCCCACCTTTCGCTTATTTGTTTTGAATACTCTATCATTCGCGGTTACTTTTGAGGTACCGGGTTTGGAGTTACGTTAAAAACAATATAAAATATATATTATGCGCGAAACGTAAAACAACACAAAGTAAAAATATTTTTCCGCCAAACAAAACCACACGTCAATCCCGGCTGAGAACGGCTAAGAACGCCTCTTGCGGCACCTCCACGTTTCCTATCTGCTTCATGCGCTTCTTGCCCTCCTTCTGCTTCTCCAAGAGCTTCCGCTTCCGCGTTATGTCGCCGCCGTAGCACTTTGCCGTCACGTCTTTGCGGTAGGCCTTTACCGTGGTGCGGGCTATCACCTTGCTGCCGATGGCCGCCTGAATCGCCACCTCAAACTGCTGACGCGGTATGAGTTCCTTCAGTTTTGACGTGATCATTTGGCCGTAGGTGTACGAGTTGTCGCGGTGGATTATGGTGGAGAAGGCGTCTACCGGGGCGCCGTTTATCAGTATGTCCAATTTTATAAGATCGTCGCGTTGATAGCCGGAGAACTCGTAGTCCATGGAGGCGTAGCCCTTTGAGCAACCTTTCAGGCGGTCGAAGAAGTCTATTATCAATTCCGCGAGCGGTAGCTGATAGTTCAAACACACGCGCGTCGTCTCTAAATACTCCATGTTGACGAGTTTGCCGCGTTTTTCGTCGCAAAGTTTCATTATGGTGCCGACGTACTCCGTGGGGGTGATGAGTTGCACGCGAGATATGGGTTCGCAGATGTATTCGGTTTCCTGTCCCGACGGTAGCGCGGCCGGGCTGTCTATGTAGAGCGTTTCGCCGTTTTTCAGGTGTATCTCGTACTCCACGTTCGGGACGGTGGTGATGATGTCTACGTTGAATTCCCGCAACAGGCGTTCTTGGATGATCTCCATGTGCAACAGCCCTAAAAATCCCGCGCGGAAGCCGAAGCCAAGCGCCGTGGAGGTTTCGGGTTCGTATGTTATGGAGGAGTCGTTGAGCCGCAACTTTTCGAGCGCGGTGCGGAGGTCTTCGTACTCGTTTTTGTCTACGGGGTAAATTCCGCTGAAGACCATCGGTTTTACCTGTTTGTAGCCCGGTATCGGTTCGGAGGCGCCGTTGAGCCGCGTGGTTATCGTGTCGCCGATGCTTATGTCGGAGACGGTTTTTATGTTGGCGACGACGTAGCC
>LIUJ01000283.1:0-298 GCA_001462255.1 Fibrobacteria bacterium GUT77
GCCCAGGCGCGCTCAAAATTCTCGCTTGTCAAGGATCCGGACGAACCGCCCGACACGTCCGTTCCGCCGCAAGGCGAATTGACGGTGCTCGTTACTCCCCAAGGGTACCCGTCCGCGTGTATGTTTGCCGGATCCGTCGGCGTTACGCTTTTAGCGTCGCGTCCCGACGCCGTCATTTGGTACACCACGGCCGAACAACAGGAACCGGATTCGACGTCGTTTACTTCTCGACGCTATACGGGGCAGCCGATAGAGTTTTCTACACGCGCGACGCTGAAAGCGGTGGCCTACGCCGCCG
>LIUJ01000283.1:413-6330 GCA_001462255.1 Fibrobacteria bacterium GUT77
CCGCCGGTTCCGAGCCGTTCTTTACGGAGAGGCATGTCTACGAGCCGATAAATACCGTTCCTATTAGGTTTGCCGTCTTCTACGACGATGTCGGCGACGGGTTGGCGCACGGCGTGAAATTGGTAATCTCCCCGATATGGGCGTCGGAGCTGAACCGAATCGTGGTTAGGGCGCACCCGGAGTTGTTGTCGCTTGCCGGATTGCCCGCTACGGATACGTTGCGCTTTGCGGGCGACACCATAGTGATCCCGTTTAAGAACGGCGCGACGGCGGATCCGACGGGTTCCAAAGCGAAGCTCGTAGTGAGCGACCCGCCGCTTCCCGATCAACGCTACGCGAACGAGCACGGCTACTTGGCGGCGTGCGAACTCAATATCATGGACGGCGTCGTCCCGGTTATTACCAAAGCGGTATATCATGTGGACAGCGATATACTGGAGGTCACGTTCAACAAACTTCCGGGCGTGCACACCGTCGGTGAATTGGTGCCGTTTACCCTTTGGTCGTCCGTTTACGCTTACGAGCTGAAACTTATGCCGGAACCGCGGCAAGAGAACAACACGTACTACTTTGAGGTCATAAGCATGGACGGCAGCAATCCGCCGCCCGGCGGCGTGCCGTTGGAGGGCGACTCCATCCGCGTAAAAGTCGGCGGCAGGGGAATATGGCAAAAGGATACGGCCATTGTACAGGAAAACCCAAACAACACGGCCGTGGCGCTGAAAATAAAGTACCCTGACTTCAGGTATATCGTAAAAGTAGGCCCCAATCCGTCAGCGGATACGGTGCGAATATTTGTGGGTTTGGCGTTAGCCGACACAACGCGCGGCGTATCGAAAACGACGACGTATATGCAATCGGCGCTTGACGGTTCCGCAATACGGGCGGTGATCTTCGATAAGATGGGTAGCGCCGCGGTCGTCATAGAGTCTGAGGCCGGCAAGGACGGCGGTGCCGAGCGCCGCGTTTTGGTTTGGGATGGTCGCAACAAAAAGGGCAGAAGGGTCGGCGTAGGCACCTATCGAATCGCCGTGATAATCACCGGTATGGACGGCGTTAAAAAGACGGAATGGAGCAAGGTTTATATCACTAGGGGGAAGGGAAGCGGGGGGAGATAGCGTGGAATCATTGCACGGCGTATCGGAGTGGTTTTTAATATTGGTGATAATATCCATAGGCTTTGTCGTTGACCGCGTCGCGCCGTACAAGAGGGTGCGCTACGCGATTTACGCGGCGCTACTTCTTATGGAGTTCATCTTCGATTTAAACAAAACGTCGTTTCGCTCCGACGTCGTAAACGCGGTACTGTATTTTTTTGTAATGGTGATTATCGTCGAGATCGTATTGATTTGCGTTCGCAAGAAAAGCCGGTTATTGCTCGGCGGCGCGTTTATGTTGCTCGTTCCGGTCTTTTTATACGCTTACGCGGCGTTTTTGCTTATCGTTCCGCTCCCGTGCCACAACTTGGACAACGGGTTAGTCGGCGCGTACGAGGCCTGCGGTGGAAAGAGATACGCGCTTGTCAAGCGCCTGTCGTTTGATCCGTTTAGACCGGCGCGGGTGTATGGCTTAAACGTAGATGTTCGCAACACGCCGCTAAAAAAGCAGGTGGACAAGTATGTAGTGCCCAAAGGTTATTTGGAAGCCGGCTTTTCCCCGCTTTGGCGTTGCGCCGGCGACGGACGCGCCCAAGTTGAACTGACGGTTGACGGGTATACGCTTTGGGCGCTTAAAGATAAGACGGAGGGGAAGTAACCGACGCCCGTCATCCGTAGTTATTCATATTCGCGACCATGTATTCCGTAGTTGTCTTTTGGCAGTTGCGCCGCGCCGCTACCGTACGTGTCGTTGCGGGTTTGCTCTCCCCGCGTTTCTCCGTTATAATGATCTTATGCGCACTTTTTTCCGACGTTTTTCTCTCCGCCGCTCTGTTCGCGGCGCCGCTTCCGGTCGCTACGCTTATCTTCAAACTCCTACCGTTGAACTCCGTGTCCCTCAATTCGTAAAGCGCGTCGTAAACATTAGGTTCGTCAAGCTCAACGAAACTGTAACCGCGCGATAGCTCCGTCTCCTTGTCCGATATGAGTATCAGCGAGCGAATGGGCCCGTATTTCTTAAAAAGTCTGCGTAGGTCGCTTTCCGTGGTTCTGTAAGGCAAATTACCGACATACAATTTTTTCGACATGATTGCGACAATCTCCTTTGTTTTTTATAGGTTTATATTTTTGAGGATATACTCCAAGATACGTAATATGTAAGTATGAGAATAAGCAAATGGCGTGCCGAACGTCGAAACCGCGAAATCAGCCTAAAAAACCGGTTTTTGACGCGTAACTATGGCGAAAAAGTTGTTATTTTGGGAGGAATGAAGAAGTGATTGCGAAAATATCGTAAGGAGGTTGCCCCAAGGTAAAAACAATGTCAGAAATCGGCGTCAATAAAACAGATCAAGGTACAGGTGCAGGGTCGGTTCCCATTCGTATCCGCCGCCGTCCGTTTCCGTGCGTCCGAATACCAAGTCTATGCACCCGCTCTGCCTGATTCGCGGGGCGAGTATCCTTGTCCCGAAACCGAAAGCCAAGCCGGGTTGCGTTCGACCGCGCTGCGTCAGCGCGCCCAGCGGTTCGCGGTAAAGCATCGCCGCGTCGGCTATTAGCGTCGCGTCTATCCTGAATGACAGGTTGTTCACGCCCGTAAAAAGCGCGTTTATAAGCGGTATTGGCAATTCCGGCGTAGCGTATAGCGGTTTGTGGTATTTGACGGACGCTAAAATGGAACTTTGCGTCGAAAAGTCCCAACCCAACGCGTCGTTCGCGTAGCCGCGTATCTCCCCATTGCTACCGTAAGAGAGCCTATGGTAAATTCCCGCGTCGGTGTCGCGTAGCGTCAGTTGAACCCGAAATGCCGCCACGTCGTCCGACAGCGGTACGGGCACATAGTACCTAAACTCGCTCGTAGACTGGAAAAACCGGATATTCACGCCGTTATATAGGCGGTTTGTGCTAAGTTGCGCGCTAAGGAGCCACCCGTGCTTGGGATCAAAGCGCGCCGAGCGGCGGTCAACGACGAAACCGACCGTCGCGAAAGCCTCGAAAAACTCCTTCATATTCGGGAACGCGATCTCAACCGCTCCCGAATCGTGAGGCGTATCGCCGCTTCCGACGTTACTCCTATACCGATACGTTGGCGCGGCGCTTACGAAAATCCGCGAATTGGAAAAAACCTTGCGCCCTACGGCCAGCTTGCCGTACGCGTCCGAATAGTTCAAAGGCAACGACTCGTCCGGGTACTCCGAAACCCCAGCGCTAAGCGTTATATAGTACGGCGTCGGCAAAAACGGTTTGTGCCAAGAGAAATCGAGTCCGCGATGCTCCCACGCGCTCACCCCGAACCAAAAAGTCTCCATCCGCCCGCGAAAATTGTTTATGGCCGCGTCTATGTTGGCGCCGTACCAAAGATGCGCTTCGCCGTACCTGCGCGTACTGTAATCAAACCCGTAACCGAGGTCAAGGCGCACCGATTCTTTCATGACGATGAAAACGTGCGCGCCGTCCTCGCGCATACGCGGGAAGATGTCAACCTTTTCGTAGAGCTGCGTGGCTAAGAGGTTGGCGCGGGTGAGGCGTAGCTTGGCTGTGTCCAAAATTTCACCGGTGTCGAAGGCAAAGTAGTGCCGTAGAATTTCCGGACGGGTGGTAACATTGCCGTATACTTCTATGCCCCGGATGTAAACGTCTTTTTGATCGGGTGACGGTTGCGCGACGGCGACGACGGCGCACACACACAGTAGGCACGGTATTCGTATATGTATTAATATTGATGAGCGCAAGTCGGTTTAATCCGTATAGTCTGTTTAAATAGTAGAAAATCCTAATAAAAAAACGGACGCAGGATCTGTAAGCCGGGTTCTGTCTTTCCCTTCGCGGCCTTGCGGCGTAGGGGAGAGGCAACCATTTGTCTGGCCCAAATCGCTTTGGGCATTGAGCGGCCTACCCGAAGGGATGGTTTGGGAACGGCGCCGCCCCCTCCCCGCTAAGGGATCCCTCCATACTTGGCCTTGCGCCGGATAGGGCTTGCCGGCTCCCGAAAATCGGGACGGTGGGCTCTTACCCCACCCTTTCACGTCTCACCCCGCGCCAAAACCTACCGTGGCGAAGAGCGGTCTCCTCTCTGCGGCGCTTTCCGTGCCCTTACGGGCCCCGCGCTTCCGCGGTATCCTGCCCTGCGGCGCCCGGACTTTCCTCCGCGAACAACCACAAATGTCCGCGGCGGCTGCCCGATCCTCCGTCCGTATGTAAAATAATTGATTCCCCGCCGATTCGTCGATATTTTATACTTACCGCAACCAAACGTTACGCGTATCTCCCGCAAAACCCTGGAGATCTCTTCGTCGCTTTGGCACGTCGCGCGCCGCTATTGCGCGATAATAACCGTTATCAGTTTCTTTATCTCCTGTTTAAGAGCGTACTCGAGCGCCGCCTTTTCGTCCTCTCCCGCCGCGATGCGCGAGTTGATCATCGCGTCCACCCCGTCTTTAGCGAATTTCGCTATGACCTCCGAGTTGTGGTTCGGTTGCGCTTCCGTTACGTAAACGCGAGCGCGCTCGTATAGCTCCTCCCTCATTTCTTCCGTAGTCACAATCCCTCCTTTGTGTGCGGTTGTACTATGTATACAGTATGTATATATTACGTTTATGCCGTATAATATATTTACGGTCGGTCCTTTCGGTATTAATAAGGCGACGATTCCCTCACTTTTTTCCCCGAACCTTCCGATCCAACTGCTTCAATACGGCGTTGTTCGGGTTCTTTTCCAAGCCTTTCGCGACGATATCCGCCGCCTTGGCGTTGTCGTTTTGAGCTATGTAAATGTTCGCCAAGTTCGCGTAAGTCTCCGGCGTCGGTTGCGCCTCCATTGATTTTAGGTACGCCGCTTCCGCCTGATCCAAGTCGCCGCGGGCACCGTATATCGCGCCCAAATTGTTCCACGCTTGGCTGAATGTTTGGTCTTGTTCCAAAATTTTTTTGTACAGAACCTCCGCCTGATCAACCTTTTTGGCGTTTTGTAAATCCACCGCCTTATTGTACCAGATCTCCAACGAGTCATTTTGTGATTTATTTGATAACGTAACCTCTTTTTGCTGCGACCGTCCGCCGTTTTTGAATTGCTCATACCTAAGTTCAATATCCTTATTTTGTATCTTCTTATCCAACTCCCTCGCCCTTTGGTAACGTTTGTAGGACTCCTCTACTTCTCCCAAATTATAATGCGCCACCGCCGCGTTGTACTGCGCGGCGGCGTTGTTCGGCTCCAAATTCGACAATTTAGCAAACCAATTTTTCGCGTCGTTCCATCTCTTGGCGGCTACGGCGCAGTCTCCGGCCGCGCGGCAAATTTCGATTAGGGCGCTACCTGTAACTCTTTTTACCGCTTCATCCGCCGCCTCCAACGCCTCCTTGTGCATTCCGCCCTTATAGGCCGCGAATATCATATTGTAGGCAAGAGCGTCCGCTTCCGCCCCCGTTCCGCCGTCTTTACCGCCCGCGTTGACCGCGTCCTTATACGCCTGATACGCGCCCCTGTAGTCGCCGACGTTAAACGCCAATTTTGCCCTAACGACGCTCTTCTCCCGCTTCCACCCGCCGTCATCGGGCACCTTGGCGAGCGCTCCCTCCGCCTTCGCCCTCTGACCGAGCGACGCGGCGACGCTTGCCACGGCAAACCAATCGTTAGCGTCTTTTTCCTTTATCGATTCATACGACGCCAACGCCTTCGCCGTATCGCCCTTAGCCAAATCCGTTTCAGCGGAAACGCGGGCGCAATACACCGACGCCGGAAATTCCTTTTTGAGCAACGCGTACATCTTCTCCGCCCTATCCTTATCGCCGCGCTTCCTCGCCAAAAGGAAAATATCGTA
>LIUJ01000284.1:0-562 GCA_001462255.1 Fibrobacteria bacterium GUT77
CGGGAACTCGAAGACGCCCATCGGGCCGTTCCAGAAGACCGTCTTCGCGGATTTCAACGCGCCCTTGAAGAGTTCCACCGTCTTGGGGCCGATGTCCATGCCCATCCAACCGGCCTCGATCTTGCCGGCCGCGACCTCCTTAGACTCCGCGTCCTTGTCAAACTCCTTTGTGACCACGTTGTCGACCGGCAACAGTAGCTTCACGCCCTTAGACTCCGCCTTCTGCATAATGCTCTTCGCGGTATCGATCATGTCGTCTTCCACCAGCGACTCGCCGATGCTCTGGCCCTGCGCCTTCTGGAACGTGTAGGCCATGCCGCCGCCGATTATCATGCTATCGACTTTGGAGAGCAGGCTTTCGAGCACCGCGATTTTCGATGAGACTTTCGCCCCGCCGATTACAGCCACGAAGGGCTTTTCAGGCGCGTCTACGACTTTGTCTTGGAGGAACACAAGCTCCTTCTCCATCAGAAAACCCGCCACCGCCGGAAGGAAGTGGGCGACGGTCTCCGTGGAGGCGTGGGCGCGGTGCGCCGTACCGAAGGCGTCGTTTACGTACACG
>LIUJ01000284.1:724-3723 GCA_001462255.1 Fibrobacteria bacterium GUT77
GGCCATCTTCTCGCGGTCGGCGGCTTCCTTGGAGGTCTCCTCCTTGTGGAAGCGGGTGTTCTCCAACATAAGCACCGCCCCGCCGTCGAGCTTAGTCGCCATAGCCTTGGTCTCCTCGCCGATACAATCCGGCGCGAGGGCGACGTTTTTGCCCAAGAGCTTAGAAAGATGGGCGGCTATAGGCGCCATCTTGTGCTTGTAGGCGAGGTACTGCGCCTCGTCAAACGGTTGCCCGGCCTTTTCCGCCTTCTCCTTAGCCTTAGCCATATCCTTCTTAGGATCGCCCAAGTGAGACATCAGCACAAGACTCTTAGCCTCATGCTCCAACACGTACTTGATAGTAGGTAAAGCCGCCTGAATACGAGTATCGTCCTGAATAACGCCCTTATCCATAGGAACGTTAAAGTCCACGCGCATCAAAACGCGCTTACCCTTAAAGTCAATGTCCTTTACTGTTTTTTTCTTGAGAGCCATAATGGTTAGTGGTCCTTTCGGGAATGGGTTAAAATAAATACGTATTGACTGATGATATTTCGTTAGCGAATTTCCCGCCGCTTCGTCTCGCGTCTCGTCTGCTCGCGAAGCCGCTCTTTAAGCGTATATTTGGGGTGTTCGCTCATTATTGCGTTTATCTCCGCTTCTTGCCTCTCAAACGCCGCAAGCAATTCCTTATGCGGCGGATCCGGTTGCTCATGTCGCTCTTCCGTGAAATTCCCCGATCCTTTGCCGATTCCCGTCACGGCCTCTTCCATAGCTTTAGTCAATATCGCCGAAATCTGTTCAGCGGTTATTTTTGGGCGTTTGGCGTACTCTTGTACATAATTATTAAGAAACACTTGCGCCCCATCCGTGCCGAGAGCATCGACAAGGACGCGCTTCCCCGCGGTCCTAATCTCGACGGGATTGCTAAGGTCAACCGCGATAGCGCTCATATTCCTACCTCCGGCAAAAAGTGTATCGGATTCATAACTTTTACAAAACTGAAATTAAGCCTCTCATACGCGTTTATAAAGCGTATATCGGTCGTTATCAAGAAGTCCGCGCCGGCCGCTTCCGCAGATGCCAAATGAAAACTATCCATTTCCTTTAATCCCAACGCTTGTAACGACTGCGCTCGCGTGCTAATGGCGACGGTTAGCGATACATACTCCGTTATAGTGCTTTCGTAATAATTTCGCACCGATTTCCACTTGTCATACTTACGTATTTTGTCTATTTCAACTTCGGTCGCGAAGCTACCGACCATAGCAATTCCAACTATACCGCATATTTCAATGATGGCTTTTATAGTAGCGACTTCCATCACGGATTTTGCATCTGTGTACCCGTCGTATGGTCGATTGTAACAACAATTGTCCAAATAAATTTTCATTTTATCCCCTAAATAGGGGCAACCGAGTACGGCCGCCCCTACACACCGCAATCACTGCTACCGCTTACTTCACGGTGTCCATGTGCTGAATGAGATCGCAGACCTTATTCGAGTAACCCATTTCATTGTCGTACCATGAAACTACCTTCACGAACGTGTCGCTTAGGGCGATACCGGCTTTGGCGTCGAAGATTGAGGTCAGCGGGCAACCGATGAAGTCGGAGGATACTACCTCGTCTTCCGTGTAGCCAAGTACGCCCTTGAGTTCGCCCTCGGAGGCTTTCTTCATGGCGGCCTTGATGTCCTCGTACTTCGCCGGTTTCGCCAAACGGGCGGTGAGGTCTACCACCGAGACGTCGGGGGTGGGGACGCGGAAGGCCATGCCGGTGAGCTTGCCGTTCAACGCCGGGATCACCTTGCCCACGGCCTTGGCGGCGCCGGTGGACGACGGGATGATGTTCTGGCCGGCACCGCGGCCGCCGCGCCAGTCCTTCTTCGACGGGCCGTCTACCGTAGGCTGCGTAGCCGTAACGGAGTGCACCGTGGTCATCAGACCCTCAAGGATGCCCCAATTGTCGTTGAGAACCTTCGCGACCGGCGCCAAGCAGTTCGTCGTACATGAGGCGTTGGAGACGAAAGCCATGTCTTTCGTGTAGGAGTTGTGGTTCACGCCCATCACGAACATCGGCGTGTCGTCCTTCGACGGCGCCGACATTACGACGCGCTTCGCCCCGGCCTTGAGGTGCGCTTCCGCCTTCGCCTTTTCGAGGAAGAGCCCGGTCGATTCCACGACGTACTCCGCCCCGACGTCTCCCCACTTCAGGTTCGCCGGATCCCTCTCCGCCGTAACGCGGATGGCCTTCCCGTTCACCACGAGCTTGCCGTCCTTAGCCTCCACCGTACCCTTGAAACGCCCGTGCGTGGAGTCGTACTTCAGCAAATAGGCCAAAGCCTCAACGTCAAAAAGGTCGTTGATGCCCACAATCTCAATCTGCGGCCTGTCTACAGCCGCGCGGAAAACCAACCTGCCGATCCTGCCGAAACCGTTAATGCCTACTTTGATAGCCATAATGCGCCTCCTATAAGGTAAATGGGGTTTGGAATTTTGGTTTAAAATAACGAAACATTAAGACAATAGACTAACTAATATAGTATATTGGCGCGGCGTAGGTCAAGGGGCATAAAAAAAATAAAAAAAATTTGACTTTATATTGCCCATGAATTATTTTAGTATGTTAATGCGGGTGGACTGTAGCAAAATGTTGGTTTAAAATAGGTGGTTATTCTTAGAGATTGCCTTCGGCGCGATAAACACGGTGGCTTCGCTATTTTGCTCCTCGCAATGACGTCATTGCGAGCGAAGCGAAGCAATCTCGAAGAGCTAAAAAACGTTGTATTTTGTTTGATATTTAAAAATGTTAAAAAAAATTGTAACATTACCAACGCCCAAATAGTATATTATTAAGTTAGGGCAAGTAAATTAACCATACGTACCAGGTATCCGTCGCGCGAACTATATTCTATAATTATAGGTATAGGGGGATACAGGATAAGATGAAGACAAGACAGATGTACCGCAACCCCGACAATTTCACCGCCGCCGAGGCCGTAGCCACAACTACGCCCA
>LIUJ01000285.1:0-3708 GCA_001462255.1 Fibrobacteria bacterium GUT77
GGACGGTCGCCCCTACAATACGTTACCGGAAATATTTTGTATATATCCATACAAATAATTTACCGCTTAAAATCAAACACCGCCCCGCGATTGGCCTCGGTAGCCCCGTGATACTGACCGGCGGCTTTTTTGCCCGTCTGCAACTCTTTGATCTTGCGGCGCGCCTCAAAGAGGCTTTCGTTGCACTCGTCCATCATAGCCTTTAGGACGCGGTTATTCTCTACGTCCATCTCCGCTATTTTGGTGGTGATGGACGCGCACTCCCCCATAGGCGGGCCGAAATTGCTACGCAGATAGGCGGCGATGAGCTCGCCGCGCTCATCCAACGCGCCGGACACAATGTCGATGTCTTTAGCGGCCAAACCGCCGCGGATATGCGTGGTCTTGTCGAGTATGGCCGTCAATAACTCCTTTTGTTGATTCATAGCCCCTAAAATTTTTTTATCCTCACGTTGATTTTTATGATTTTGACCGCCTGCATGCCGTCAAGCGATACTAATCCCGTCTACCGTTATTATCGTCATAATCGGTAAATACTTGACCGATTGATGAATTACTCGATTATTTTTCAGCTCTTATTTTTTATCCTTGGCCTTTCCGCCGCCGAAAACGTAGTTGTACGTGATTCCGAGCGAGGGCATTATGGCCGGATAGTTTTTCTGCTCTTCCGTCAAAAATAGGTACAATAGAAAACGAATGTCCAAACTAACGGATGAGCTCCTTAACATACTCAGAGCGTGATCGGGATCTATGAAACTTAGATCGACTTCAAGCCCGGTTCGCGCGCCTAAACCGATACTGAAGAGATTGTCACCCTTACTCAGCGTATTTTCTTTCGTATATCTTTCCACTTTGTACACTGTATCAACGGAACTGCCGTTTCCGGGCACCTTCCATGTCGTATCTTTGGACAATACATCTGCCCAGCCGTCCTTTTCGGCGCCATAAACTCCAAACGAGACCCCCGGACCGACGAACCACCGTAACGCTCCGTCGTCCGAAAGATTGACATTCCAATCAAAGAAACCGAAACCCTCGTATGTTGAAAAACCGTATCCGTCTGCGGTACCCCACCCCATGTTTATTCCAACGCCAATCCTATTAACATCCGACAACCCTATCCCGAACCCAAGGCTCAAGTCTATGTCGCGTCCAACGCCCAACCGCGCCCCCATAGTATTGCCCAACCTCTCCCCGCTACCCCCCGCTTTAGGCTTCTTATCCTTCTTCTTCCCCGTCGCGCCGTCCGGCTTATCGGTATTCTTCGTGACGGTGATTTCGTTCTTGGGAACGAACTCCTCTTTTGCCGGGGCCGAGGTCGGAGCCGGTTCCTCCGTCTTAGCGGCGGTAGTCGACCGCCCCTCCGCCGCCGCGGCCGCTTCAAGCGCCGCGCCGAAATCCGCGTCGTCGCCGCTACCCGCCGCCAACCGCGCCGGACGCGCCGGGGCGCTGATATCCTCCCAAGAACTCTCCTGAGCAAAGACGGCCGACGCAAACGCCGCCGCTACCGCTAAACAACCTATTAACGATTTTACTCTTTGCATGACATCCCTCCTAAGCGGGGTATTACACGTATGTTTTTGACCGCGTTATAATTACAACACCATATAATATAATAATTGTCACCGGTACCCGCAAAATAAAATTTTAGCTACCGTGAATTTAACGCAACTATAAATATAGTATCCGCCGACAGGTGTTTTATTGTATATTTATAGATATGCCGGGTCGACGCGTGTCCGGCCTAATCCGGATAGCGAACGGATTTATCACCTTTAGTCGCTCTTGGAAACAAATTAAACGAATTATGGGCATAGACGTAACTAAAAAACCGTTGCCGGTGGGCAAGTCTTTCTTCGACAAAGTGATCGAGGAAGGTTGCTATTATGTCGATAAAACGCTATTTATAAAAGATCTTATAGACAAGCGGGCGGAAGTTATCCTCTGCACCCGCCCCCGCCGCTTCGGTAAGACCCTGAATCAGACGATGCTCAAATGCTTCTTCGAGGACACTACCCGCATTGAACGCGGCAAGGACACAAAGGCGTTGTTTCGCGGGTTGAAGATAGAGGCCGCCGGGGAGCGGTACATGGGGCATCAGGGGAAGTATCCGGTAATATTTTTGAGCTTCAAAGACGCTAAGCGGAATACGTTTGAAGACTCATATACGCAATTCATAAAAATCATAGCTAAGGAATTCCGTCGACATGATTATGTCGTGGAAAAAATTACCCGCCCAAGAGACCGTAAGTTGTTTGAGAAGATGGCCGACTGCGACGGATCTTTCAGCGATTATTCCACATCGTTATTGTTTTTGTGTGAATGTTTGGAAAGCTACCACGAGCAAAAGACCATCGTGTTAATTGACGAATACGACGTTCCGTTGGAAAACGCGTGGTCTCGCGGTTTTTATCAGGAGATGATCGATTTCATCCGCGCGCTCCTTAGTAGCGCGCTCAAAGACAACCCCTACCTGCAACTGGCGGTAATGACCGGATGCCTACGCGTTTCTAAAGAGAGCATATTTACCGGATTAAACAATCTTGAGGTTATCTCAATACTCAATAAATATTACTCCGAATACTTCGGTTTTACACAAATTGAGATGGACGCCATGTTGGAATACTACGGGCTATCTGATAAGAGACAACTCGTCAGAGACTGGTACAACGGCTATCTGTTCGGCAATACGGAGGTCTATAATCCGTTGAGTTCCGTACTTGTGACGGACAGTTGGCTTGCGGACGTAAGCGAGTACCCTAAACCTTATTGGGTAAACACCAGCGGCAACGATATGATCCGCGACCTGATAGATAAGGCGGACGGCGAAGCAAAAAACGGCCTCGAAACCCTAATGGTCGGCGGGACGGTCTCCGCGACCGCAGACGAATACACAACTTACGGCGAAATACATAAAAACGCCGAAAATCTTTGGAATTTTTTATTATTCACCGGCTATCTGAAAAAAGTCAGAGCGTCGGTCGATCATATCGGAAGAACCGTCCTTGAAATGAAAATCCCTAACAAAGAACTGAATATCATTTTTGAAACCAAGATAAAAGATTGGTTTGACGACAAAATCGCGGAAAAGAATCTCGACGCGCTCCACAACGCCGTTATAAACGGGGACGTCGAGACGTTTCAAAACGAATTATCCGATATTCTCTCGGAAAGCATAAGCTACATGGACAGCGCCGAAAGTTTTTATCACGGCGTTATGATCGGAGCGCTGGCGCGAATAAACGGTTATAGGTTAAAATCCAATAGGGAAAACGGGAAGGGCCGTAGCGATTTAGTCTTATACAGTGCAAACCAAAGAAACGGCACGGCGGTCGTATTTGAGTTTAAAGCAACCAAAAAAATCGAAGAATTACCGACTTTGTGTGAAAACGCCCTAAAACAAATCGAAGACAAAAATTACGCCGCCGACTGGATTAACGACGGCTATAAAAACATCATCAAATACGGTATCGGGTTTTACGGAAAGAGTTGCGAAATACGGAAAAATAAGCTCAACAAGGACCTTTAATAACATAACCAAGGCTTACTATTAATTTAAGCGTTTCCATAGCCGTTGCACGATCGTATTCTTTTTCCGATTCAGGAAGTTCTTCATATGGTGGGAAAACCTGAAGAGGTGATAACGTAATCGAAACAAGTTCGCACCCCGTTTGGGGGGCGAAACTCGGTTCTTCCCACCATAAAGTC
>LIUJ01000285.1:3944-5119 GCA_001462255.1 Fibrobacteria bacterium GUT77
TTCCCACCATAAAGTCGGAAGCGCTTTTTTGGCTCTTCAGGAATTATGGTGGGAAAGCCTGAAGAGGTGATAACGTAATCGAAACAAGTTCGCACCCCGTTTGGGGTGCGAAGCTCGGTTCTTCCCACCATAAAGTCGGAAGCGCCACACATTTTGAAACAGACCCCCCAGGCTCGACATCTCCGTTGTCTTAAAACTAAAAACAACAAGAAGCAAGCCGACGCCGACGTCCAAACACCCTGCTAAAGCCCCCGTAGCGCGGCACCGTTCAGCGGTGGGCGTTATACATAACGACACCCCCCTTTTCTTCGGTTTGACTTTATCTCCCCTTAGTCATTCTATCTATCTGCCTACGGCTCCTCCACATATAAACCCGCTTGTTCCACTCCGTCCACACCGCCGGCGCAACTTTCAAATATATGTACGCCACAACTATCCCCCCAAAGTGCACGATATGCGACGTGTTTCCGCCGCCGCCGGTCAGAGAGAAGAAGAGGGATATCGCCACGTAGCCTATCACAAGCGTCCTCATCCTCATCGGGAAGATGCCGAAGAGCAACACCTGCCTCTGCGGATAGTAAAACGCGTAGGCGGTAAGCAACCCGAGCACCGCGCCGGAAGCGCCTATCACTATTACATGCGGATTCACAAATAAATAAAAAAGCGTAAAAAGCCCGGAACCAACGCCGCACACGAAGTAAAAAATCAAAAACTTGCGCCGCCCCCAAATGTCCTCAAGCTCCACGCCGAACCACCATAGGGAGAGCATGTTGAAGAGAATGTGAAAGATCATATCGGGTGAGTGCAAAAACATGTACGTAACAAGGCGCCAAAGCTGTAACCGGCCAAACGCCCAAACCGGATTCATCGCGCCCAAGCCGGTCACAAGCTGCCCTATACCGCCAGGAAGCAACTGCAAGATGAACACCGCGACGTTGGCGATTATCAAACCCTTAACGCACGGCGGCATCTTCGGGGTATACGATATGTTATTAGAGTACATAATTTTAAAATATAATAATCGCCGCTTAAAAAGTCAATTTTAATATTAATAACCTCACAATAACACCACAAACAACCTAAAAAAGCTGTTTTTAACAATATAATGTGTTTTACTCGATTAAGATATTTTGTTTAAAACAACGCTGTTTAATGTTTTAAGTCGCGCAGCGACG
>LIUJ01000286.1:0-4849 GCA_001462255.1 Fibrobacteria bacterium GUT77
GATACGTTTCTTGCTCGATTCGTTTCGGACGGTACAATAAAAATGTTGGCATATTTGGTTTTACTTTATGACCCGAATCCGTTTCCGCTATTGTGTGTAGAGGAGCCGGAAAATCAACTCTATTTGTCAACGCTTGTAAATTTGGTTGAAGAATTTCGCGATTATGCCAGACGCGGTGGGCAGGTCTTCGTTTCCACACACAGCCCTGATTTTTTAAATGCCGTAAGACTTGAAGAAGTCTTTTGGCTGGAAAAGAAAGACGGGTATACGAAAATAAAACGCGCGAAAGATGATAAACAAGTTGCGGCGTACATGAATGACGGCGATAAAATGGGGTATCTTTGGAAGCAGGGTTTTTTCGATGGAGTAGATCCAAAATGAAATATTTGGTTTGTTTTTTGGAAGAACCATCCGCAGAAGAAATGCTCAGAGGCGTTTTGCCAAAACTGCTACCGGACGGGATCGTACCCAAATATATAGTATAATCAACCCGTCCGGCGAGCTTGAAAAACTGACGAACGGTAGTTATCAGCACATTATGGGCTCTCGTAGCATCGCGCCGCATTTATCGCTTGATAAAAACTCATCGCATAGTTTTAATGTGCTGATATCTGGAATAAGAAAATTGCTTGGGCAGTTCGTTGTTTAGTTACTGATCACGACCCTACCCCGCCGACCCGCAAAACGCGTCAAAAGTTAAAAAATAGTATTTGGTGGTTACGGTGTCAATATTTAAATGATTTTCAAAGTAAATTGATTTTTATTTTGGCGGATATTATATATGTATATACAGTAATAACCGTCCACAATTCAACAGGAGCCGTCCGTTATGTCCAAAAAGTACGTATTAATGTCCAAGAGCGTCTTTACGCCGATTTTGTTCTGTTTGCTGGCCGTGTCTTTAGTGGGGGCGCAGACCTCTTTCACAAAGGATGATTACAACCTCGCCATGCGCATGACCCTCAAGTTTTTCGGCGGTCAGCGGTGCGGCAATACCCATAACTGGATGCTTGTCGATAACCCCAACGCCGTGAGCAATACCTGTCATCTAGGCGACGAATACAAAGGGCACGACGTGACCGGAGGATGGCACGACTGCGGCGATCATATAAAGGTCGCCACCACAATGGGTTACGCGGCGGTGTCGTTGCTTACCGCTTACGATGTTTGGCCCAAAGCGTTTGAGGACGAGCACGACCAAATCTACGGGCCGCCGAACCATATCGCCGATGTGCTGGACGAGGTGAAGATCGCCACGGACTTTTTCATGAAATCGTTTCCGGATGAAAATACGTTTGTCTACTATGTGGGTAACGGAAGTTACGATCATCAAGAGTGGGTAACATCCGCGTATCAATCAACGCGCCCCGTCGACAAGGGCGGTGACCCGCGCCCGTCGTACGCGGCGAGCGACAAGGGTGGGGCGCAGGCGGCTAACTATGCCTCCGCCCTCGCGCTTATGGCGATGCGCTATCCGAACAAAGCGTATGCCGCCCAGTGTAGTACGGCGGCTGTTAGGATTCATAAGTTCGCTAGAAAATATCAGGACAACATCAGTATTCCGGAGTTTTACGCAAGCCCCAATTCTGAAGTCTCCGACGAACACGCGCTCATGTGTATATTGCTGTATCGGCTCACGTGGAATGAATCGTACAAAACTGAGGCGCTCCAAATTATGAACAATAAATGGGAATCCAACTCCGCGCTTGCGTGGGACACCGTGGCGGATATTCTTTATTATTATTTAGCGAAAATCGATCCGGCCGCGGATAACGGCAATCATGGGTACTACCGCGACTTCCTCCGCAAAAATGTGCAAAGCGGAATTAGCGGCACGAATAGTTACGGCATTCCGTGGAAATGGTTTAAGAGCAACTGGGGTACGAATAAACTCGCGTCGGGAAGCGCGTTCGCGGCGGCGCTGTATGTAGACCTCATTCAGAGCGGCGTGATAACCGAGGGCGAGACGAAGGCGGAGTCGGCCGGCGCTTACAATAAGAAAATCGTTGATTATATGCTTGGCGCCAACGAATGGAAACACCCGTTCATTCACGGGTTCAAAGACGATATGTACTTTCGCGTACACCACCGCAACGCGATGGGACGCGACGATAACCCGTCTACCGAAGTCAAAAATGTCGCCGATTTTTTGTTCAAATCCGGAGCGCTCATAGGCGGCCCGGCGACGGAAGGGGTATTTGAAAATAAAATAGAGGGCGGTGCGGCGTATGTGGAAACCGAAAGCGGTTGCGACTACAACGCTCCCTTCGTCGCGGCGCTCGCGAACATAATCGCGACGCTCGACCCGAAAACGGTGGTAACCGTACCGGATACGACAAACCCGGGAGATACGACATTATCCGTGAGAGAAACATCTTTGGCAATATCGGCAAATTCTCGCCTGTCAATCAAACTTACATCTAATAGGTTGACGCTGAAATCAACAAACGGCGAAAATTCGGGATACGCCAAAGTGGAAATATTTAATGTGTCAGGAAGAAAAATATTTTCCACCGGTATCAATAATAAATCAAACGGTGTGACGACGTTTACGAAGCCGCTTCCGTCGGCGGTATATTTCGTCAAACTAAGCGGCCCCGCCGGAGTACGCCGGATTACCGCGGTTGTTAAGTAGTTGAACTCGTCTCGCGGCGGCCGTCGTCCTCACGGATGGTCGCCGCGTAAATGCTGTTGGCGAGGCCGAAGATCGCGGATAGGGTGAATAGGACTTCTATGCCCGTTACCTTCCAAATCCAGCCGCCCATTAGGGCAATGAATATGCTTATAACGTGGTTCACGGAGATGCCGGTGGAGAGGGTGGCCGTTACCTCTTCTTGGGTTGACGCTATGCGTTGGACATATACGTTGCTCGCCATGCTCGCGATGGATATTATTGAGTCGAGCACGAAGTTGCAACATACTATTATAAAGGCGATGTTGTGCTCCCAAATCCGGTGCGCGAATCCGTAGAGTAGACATACTATTATAAGGATGAGCGTATCCGCCACCATTACGGCTTTGTAGCCGACTTTGTCTATGATCCTGCCGACTAAGGGGCTACACAGCATTCCGAAGGCGGCGCAAATAGCGTAGAGTTGCGAAATGACCGACGCGTCGGCGCCGTACTGGATTATCAGCACGTATGGGGCGAAGGTGAGGAATATCTGCTTCCGCGCCCCGTAGAAGACCTCCAGCATATAGAATTTGGTGAATTTTTTGGCGAAGTAGAAGCGCCTACGCTGCGATTTGAGCGTGGTCTCCCGCAGGGCTACCGCTACGAGGGCGGCCGCGACCATCAACGCCGCCGCCGCGCCGAATACGACGCGGTAGCCGACAATGTCGGTTCTGTCGAAACCGAATTTGCCGAGCATGGAAAATATCGCGGCCACGAGTATAAATCCCGCGATGTTGCCGAGTTGGCTTATGGAGCCGGTTATCCCCAAAGAGGCGCCGGCCTTTTCCCGTTTGGCCAAATCCATCGCGATAGTCGCCCGAACCGGCATGATAACGTGCTCGCCGACGCTGTAGAGCACCATGAATATCACCACGAAGATTTTCGTCATAAAGAACGCGCTGCCGCTCGTGAGCAAAAGCCCAGTAGCCCCGCCGGCCATTAGCGCGACGCCGACTTTGAATACCCGGCTGTCGGCGAATCTGTACATCAGCGCCAAAACGAGTATAAGCAGCAGGCCGGGTATCTCCCTGAAAAACTCGACGATTCCGCGTTCAAATGGGGTAACGCGCATAATTTCGGCGAGGTAGTTGTCCTGAATCCCGCGGTAGAGCCCGTAGGAGACTCCCACGAGGACGAGGACGCTGAGGAAGCGCCCTACTTTGGCGTCGGGCCGATAGGTTCTGTCTAAGAAGCGCGGACGCTTGCGGGTGCTGTTTTCGGTATCATTGGTCATATTACACCAATAAAATACATTATTGCCGTACCTTGTTATTGATTTTTTTATCGGCGTATTATCAATATAGATTCGACGGGCGGCCCAATGCGGTCGTTCCTTTTTTTGTGGGTATAATTAACATTTGGGGGCGCAAATTATTATATTATAGTGTAATGCTTTAGTAGGATATTTTCCGACAAACCATTAAAGAACGGATGAACCGGATGAAACAACCGATAGTAGGCGTAGTGCCCCTTTGGGACGCGGAGAAGGACAGTATATGGATGTTGCCCGGCTATATGCGCGGTCTTGAAGAGGCCGGCGCGGCGCCGCTGATTCTGCCGCTCACCGATTCGGAGGATACGCTCAAACGGGCCGCCGACGTCGTTGACGGGTTTTTGTTTACCGGCGGACAGGATGTGAACCCCAAAATGTACGATGAGGAAAAGAGCGATCATTGCGGGGAGGTCTGCGAAACGCGTGATCGGATGGAGACCTATCTGTTCCGTGAGTGCGTCGTAAATCAAGATAAACCGGCGCTCGGAATATGCCGCGGCATACAATTCATAAACGTCGTGCTTGGCGGAAGTTTGTACCAAGACATCCCCACGGAGCTCTCCGGCGCGTTGGGACATAGCATGAAGCCGCCTTACGACATCCCCGCCCACGCCGTCCGCGTGCTTCCCGATAACCCGTTGCGCAAACTCGTCGGAAAAGAGCGCCTCGACGTCAACAGTTGCCATCACCAAGGAATAAAGAGGCTCGCCGACGGGCTACAAACTATGGCGGTGGCCGACGACGGTCTTGTCGAAGCCGTCTATATGCCGGATTGCGCGTTCGTATGGGCGGTACAGTGGCATCCTGAAAAATCTTTGGGCGATGAGGATTCAAGGAAAATTTTTACGTCGTTCGTTGACGCCGTGCGCAATAGCGTTACCATCGAGATTGCTTCGCTACGC
>LIUJ01000286.1:5068-7491 GCA_001462255.1 Fibrobacteria bacterium GUT77
TCGGCGAAGCCAATCTCGAAATTCACCCAAAAATTCAACTATACGTCAGCGTAAAACAAAAATATCCCGTCGTTCCGTCTCCTCAAGTCGCTTATCAATAATCGACGCTAATTTAAAAAGCGACGTCTTATTGAAGAAATTTATATGCGTAGGGTCTTGCATATACCACCAGTGTTGGATAATCGGCGTATCGCCGCCGTTTACGTCCGTATTGATATTGACATCGGCGTCGTCGTACAGGCGCGTGCGTAAAATAAATACTCCGCCGCTACGCAATAACCCGTCTATTAACCGCAACTCCTCCGCGAGGTTTCGGAGGTGCTCTACAACCTCGCATGCCACGATGATGTCATACCCGCCGTCGGCAGGCAGTTGCAGGTTGTCGTACAGCGGGTCGTAAGGGTAACAATCGATTCCCCGCCGACCAAGCAACCGGCAAAGCGCCGCCTCCTTGCCGCACCCGAAATCGAGCAATTTTATAGGCGGCTCCCTCGGATCGCTCATAGACAAGCCGCCGTGCGGCATACCGGAGGCGACGCTTACCGCGACGTCGGCGACCTCCGTCAGAAAATCTACGTATCCTTGATTGGAGAGGCTGTTGTCGTGCAGGGCGTAGCGGGATAGTTCGTCGCTTACGCTTAGGTGATATTCGGCGGGGACGGATATCAGTCCGCAGTTACGGCAGAGGTATAGGGGGCGTTTTCGCGGTTGGTTATCCCAGCCGACGAACGACAAGCCGCCGGAGCTACAAAGTCGGCAGGGTTCGGGGACGCCGTTTGGGGCGTCGTCATAATCGTCACAGATTCTTTTTGAGATTTTGCCCACGCTAAGCACTCGCTGATCTATGAAAAAACAACAATCGTCACCTAATCGCGTTCCAACGGGTAATATAACATATTACGGATCATCAATGTAAAAATTTGGGAGGAAGTATATACTTGAATCCGCAATCCGGTCGGCAATCGGTCGTCACCTAAATAATATTTTGATCCAAATGATTTTTATTTTTTTTATTTTTTTCTTGCATTATTCCCCGCAGTGAATTATTTTATGGATTATAATACCAAAACATTACCACAATAGTATGGGCCAGTAACTCAGTGGTAGAGTATCGCCCTTTTAAGGCGGGAGTCGAAGGTTCAAATCCTTCCTGGCTCATTCCCTCTTATGGAAACAGCGACACTATCCGGCGCACTCGCCAACACGCACTTCCCTAATTTGGCGCGCTACTGTGAGTCGCGTCCTAACACCGCTATATTCAAGGGGTTAGCCGGTTCCGGCGACGCTTTCTTAGCCGCCGATCTCTACCGACAGTCCGGCTCTACCGTCCTCGTACTTACGGAAAACACCAAAAGCGCCGAGCGGCTCGCCGACGACTGCCTCTCTATCTTGGGCGACGACAACGACATAGCGCTCTTCCCGTCACGCGACGCCGTGCCTTACAACATGAAATCTCCCTTTGGGCCTACCGTTGAGGCGCGTTTGGGGATACTCTCCGATTTGCTTGCGGGACGACGTCGGCTGATTATCGCCCCGGCGTCGGCGTTGCTACAGCGGACGCCTACGCGACGCGAGCTCTTCAACGCCGTAATCCGCGTAGAAATCGGCGCCGAGGTCTCTATGGATTCGTTAGCTACTTGGTTGTCAAACAACGGCTTCCGACGCGAGAACAGTACCGACAACCTCGGCGCGTTCTCCATCCGCGGCGGCATCCTCGACCTGTATCCGTTCCTCTCGGATAACCCGTATCGCGTTGAGTTTTGGGGAGATACGATAGAGTCCATACGCAGTTTCGACGTTTTTACCCAGAAGAGCGTGGGGGCGCATAAATCGCTCGAAATTGTGCCTATGCGCGAGTTTTGCGTATCTGACGCAAATATCGAATTGGCCGTAGAAAAGATGCTCGCTGCCTGTGAAAGCAACGCTAACTCCGCAAATGAAAGCGCCATACGTAAGCTGGAACACCAGTGGAAGACGGTAGGCGACCTCGACGGCATAGAGTGGTTTTGGCACTGGTTCGGCTTAGGTTCCGCCTCCATCCTTGATTATCTACCGACCGACGCCGTAATCGTGTGGGACGACGTCGTCCCGATTAACCGTAGGTTAGGTGAGGTGTTCGACAACTACGCCCATCACTTGGAGCGCGTCCCCCAAGCCTTCGCGCCGTTGGTGTCGCCGCCGTCGGAGTTATTATTTGACGAGAAAAACATTACCGAAGGAGTGTCCTGCTACAGCCTTGTACTCGTCGATACCGTTGATTTTCCCAAAGATGCGACGACCTTTCAAACTTCGTTTCTGCCTCAACCGTCGTTACAACAGGAGATCGGCCTTATTGTCGGCGACTTGCGTGAACGGGCGGGCGGCGGGTATCGTTGCGTCGTTGCCTGCGACAGCGCCGGCCACGCGGAGAGGATGGCGGAGCT
>LIUJ01000286.1:7723-12258 GCA_001462255.1 Fibrobacteria bacterium GUT77
ACGGCGGATTTGTTTGTAATGACATAAAACTCGTCGCCTACACGGAGTCGCAGATATTCAACCGCCCGCCGTACCGCGCCGTCAAGTCAAAGAGGCAAAAGTCCGGGATTCCGCTGGGTAGCTTCGACCAGCTCACGGCGCAGGACATTGTCGTCCACGAGGAGCACGGCATAGGGCGCTTCGTGGGGGTGGAGCGCGTAAAAACCGGCGATTCCGTCTCCGACTGCATGGTGCTCGTATACGCCGACAACGCTAAGGTCTACGTGCCGATAGAGGATTTTCACAAGGTACAAAAGTACGTGGGCAAAGAGAGTTTTGCGCCGCCCCTCTCGAAGCTCGGCACTCAGGCGTGGGAAAAGCTCAAGGAACGCACTAAGGAAAGTTTACGCGAGATGGCGCGGGAGTTAATAGAGCTATACGCCAAGCGCCAGTTCCTTGAGGGGATAAGTTTTGCGCCGGACAATGTTTGGCAACGTGAGTTTGAGGAGTCGTTTGTCTATGAGGAAACGCCGGATCAGCTGCGCGCCATCAAAGAGGTAAAGACGGATATGGAATCGACGAAGCCGATGGACCGTCTGATTTGCGGTGACGTTGGATTCGGTAAGACGGAGGTTGCGATGCGGGCGGCGTTCAAGGCGGTCATGTCCGGCTACCAAGCGGCGGTGCTCGCGCCCACGACCATCCTCGCCGCGCAGCACTTCGCCACATTCTCGGAGCGGATGTCGAGCTTCCCGGTGCGCATAGAGGTTCTCAGCCGCTTTCAAAAGGGGAAAGAGGTCAAGGCGACGCTTGAAAAACTCGCCGCCGGACAGGTTGACATACTTATCGGCACGCACAGGATTTTATCCGAAGACGTCAAGTTCAAAAATCTCGGTTTGTTGGTAGTGGACGAGGAGCAACGCTTCGGTGTAAAGCATAAGGAGGCGCTTAAGCAACTGCGTTACAAGGCGGACTCTCTATCAATGACGGCGACGCCCATTCCGCGCACGTTGCACATGTCGCTTGTGGGGGCAAGGGATTTGTCGATAATCAATACCCCGCCGAGAAACAGGCTACCCATAGAAACGGTGGTTGCCGAGTACCACGACGATCTTATCAAAAGCGCCATAGAGAACGAGCTTGACAGGGGGGGGCAAATCTACTTTGTCAACAACCGCATAAGCAATATTCCGGTGTTGCAAGACAGGTTGGAACTCTTGGCCCCCAAAGCCAAAACGATAAGCGCTCACGGGCAGATGGACGAGTCGGAATTGGAGGTGATAATGAAAGAGTTTATCGCCGGGCGATACGATATTCTCCTGTCTACGGTGATAATAGAGAACGGGCTCGATATTCCAAACGTCAACACTATTATAGTAAATCGCGCCGACACGCTGGGTTTGTCGCAACTCTACCAACTGCGAGGCCGCGTGGGGCGTTCATCCGAACAGGCCTACGCGTATTTTCTAACGCCGCCGTTTAACGAGGTGAAAGAAGACTCGCTGAAACGTTTGCGGGCGCTTGAGCAGTATACCGACTTAGGCAGCGGTTTCCAAATAGCTATGCGCGATTTGGAGATTCGCGGCGCCGGGAATATTTTGGGCACGCGCCAGCACGGATTCATCGCCGCCGTTGGATTTGAGTTATACTGCCGGTTGTTACAAGATGCGGTGGAGGAGATAAAAGGGCGCGCGGAGGGGGAAGAAAACAACGCCGCCGCGCCGGATACGCGATTGGACGTTCCCATACAAGCGTACATTCCCACGGAATACATATCCGACGGCCAGACCCGTATCGCCGTATACCAAGAGATGTCGTCTCTGACGACGACGGAAGAACTGTTGGAAACGGAGCGCGGCTTATCGGATAGGTTCGGCGCGTTGCCCGGGCCCGTTGGGGCGCTTATGTTGCTTATGCGGCTTAAGATACTGGGACGACACGCGGGATGCTCAAAAATATCAATAAGCAAAGACGGAACGCTAACGCTGTTGATTGACGGAGATCAGGCGACGGCTAAAGGACGGATCAAAAACATATTCGAGGCCGCCCCTAAGTATGAATTTGAGGTTGCGTACGAGGCGGAGAAACCGGAGAAGCGGGAATTGCCGCAGGATCAGGAGCCGTTATTGGAGCAAGCGCACGGATCGGCGCGCGTGCAAGCGCAGCTTAGGACGGAATTAGTCGCGGATACGGTGGCGGGAATGGCGATTGAGGCGGCACTGTTGCTGGAAGGGCCGGGTTGATTACGCGAGTGTATAGGAGTGTTTTTGCTGTTCTGATTTGATATTATTTACCGCTTAGCGACGCCGAGCAAACGCGGCACTTGTCCAATTCATCCTCTTTCGCAGCTTCGGCCTCTATTACGGTATTGACACCCTCACCGCATACGGCCACCGCCGCGTGCTTTTCACCGCGTAGCCGAGAGAAGCGTACCACGGCGGAAGCGCTGAATCGCAAGTCGGATTCGTCAGGGTCGCCAATCCCAACGGCTATGGGGCCGGTAGCGTCGCGTAGGTAGAAAAGGTGTATCTTCGGCATCTGCTTTGACGTCTCTTGTGACGATGGTACGGACGCGTTTTGCGTTGATACGTCTTTAGACGCGTCCATCCACGGCGCCGATATACCGGGAATCTCCGCGAGGCGGCATATTTTTTCTATCCTGTCGTTCTCGTCCCCGTCCCGCGCGATGATTACGCGATAACCGGACGGCCTTCTGAAGTGGCGTCCGTAGGCTAATAGTTTGAACTCCTCTAACGTGAACCGCGGGTTGTGCGCCGCTAATTCGTTGAATCTCGCGGCGGTTTCTACGTTCGTCAACAGGCATCCGCCCCCCGGCGATCCGTGCTGTAGGCCGTATTGTTTTGAGTAGGCCAATTGAACGGCGCGGCTTCTCCCCGATATGTCGAGCAGTTTTTCCCGGTCGATAATTCTCGCAATCTCCGCCTCCGTGGGCGGTAACAATTTTGCGGAGAGCGGGCGCAGCAACTTCCCCTTAAGACCGGCGTGTTTTTCTATTCTCATCATCGTGTAGATCTTTTGCGACATGGGGCGTTGGCCGGCTACTTCGCCAGTGGCAAGGCAGACCGCGCCCGTCTCTTCCGCGATTTTTGCGGCTTTTTTCAGGCGGTGTATGCGGCAGTCGATACATGGATTAGCGTTTTTGCCGTAGCCGAATTGCGGGCTGCGTACCATGTCCACAAAATCCTCCCCTTCCTCCTCCACGCGTAGTGGAACGCCGAGAGCGTCGGCGTACCCCATGACTTCGAGAGGCGACGTGCCTACGCCTACGTTGAACGGCATTCTGAAATGTAGGGCGGTAACGTCGAGCCCCTGCGATTTCAGCAGGTGGACGGCGATGGTACTGTCGAGGCCGCCGGAATACATTACTATTACTTTGTGTTTTGACATTTTACGGTTCCTCATAAACGCTATCAACACCCCCGGCGCCGCACTCACGCCGACACGTAATAAAATAATATCCGCTGATAAGCAATGTCAAATTCATACGTATAGAATTATATTACCCTCCACCACATACGGTTACCGCCAAAAAAAATATAAAAAAATCGGTCTTTTTTGAAATCAGTACGTATATTATCTATAAATGGTGATGTTTGAAAAGTTCGACTGTTCTGACAACGTAATGGGTACGCGGTCAGGTTATTGAACATCAGATTCAAATAACACATATTAAGGGAGGCGGTATTATGAACAAAAGGCATATCCTATCGGTATTGTCGGTAGTGTTTTTTGTAGCTACGGGTCTTGTCCATTCTCAATCCGTAGGGATTACAGCCGTAGGCGACGCGGTACCCGGGCTCGCTAAGGCGATGGCGGACGAGGGGCTCAAGGACGTCTACGCTAATAAGTTTCGCGTGGGGTCGGTGCTAAACGGCACTACGGTGAACAACGCCGCTATTAAGGCGATGATGCAGAAGGAGTTCAACAGCGTTACCATGGAGAACGAGATGAAGCCGGATGCCACGTTGAAGCAAATCGGTCATACAAATGACAACATACAAGTTCAGTTGAGCACTAACGCAAGAAACATTCTTAACTTCTGTCGAGACAACAACATCAAAGTGCGCGGGCATACGCTTGTTTGGCACTCCCAAACCCCCGAATGGTTTTTCAAGGATAATTTCCAAAACAGCGGCAATTGGGTTACGAAGGCTGTTATGAAACAACGCATGGAAAGTTATATCAAAAATATGTTTGCCCTTATAGAAANNGATTTTCCAAACGTGCTTTACGCTTATGACGTCGTAAACGAAGCGGTGAGCGATAATGATCAAAGAACCAAAAACTACGGCGGAGCGAGGGAACCCGGTTATAACGACGGCAAATCCCCGTGGGTGCAGGTTTACGGCGACAATTCCTTTATTGAAGACGCCTTTACTTACGCGCGCAAGTACGCGCCGCCCTACATCAAACTGTTTTATAACGACTATAACGAAATGTGGGATCACAAAAGAGATTGTATCCTTAACACTATCGTTAAGCCGCTCTTCGCGAAGGGCCTTTTGGACGGTATGGGTATGCAATCGCACATGGGC
>LIUJ01000287.1:0-1103 GCA_001462255.1 Fibrobacteria bacterium GUT77
ATCTTTACCTTTAGTTACCCCCCAGGCCTCTTAACAATGCTCAAAAACGGGGGGCTTTTTTTTATCTAATAAAATGAAATCGCCGATCACTATAATAGAACAACTTGGCCAGCTAAAAACACGCGGGTTGGTTTTTAAAGACGAAGCCCAGGCTAAAGATATTCTGTTACAGAATAATTATTACCGTTTAACTGGATATTGGCGAAAATATCAAATAGACCCTGATCATAAAAATGATCAATTTATATGTAGTATAACGTTTGAAGATGTTGTTGAAATCTATGAATTAGATATAGCATTAAGAAGTCTTTTGTTAGAGGGTATAGGAAGATTTGAAGTTTGTTTTCGTTCATATCTTGCTTACCACATAGCACATTCTACACAAGATGTGGGTACTATATATTTGAAGTTAGATTCATACGATAATAGAATCTTTCATAAAGAAAAACCTGAAGATTTATTGAAGCAAATAAAAGAAGAATTAAAACGCTCAAAAGAAAAATATATTGCCCATTTTAAAAAACTAAAAGAAGACTTACCTATCTGGGTAGCGGTTGAAGTATTAAGTTTTAATACTATATCTAGAATGTTTTCTCGATGGAAAAATAAATAAGTTATTATGGAAGTTAGTAAACAAATCAAACTATTTAAAAGTTACAATGATGCTGTGCACGTATTAAGATCTTTAGTTTGTTTGCGTAACCTATGTGCACACCATGCGCGTATTTGGAATAGGAGAATGGTTGTCAAACTTGCAAACAAACATTATTTACAGAAATTTGGAGACTCAAATGAACAATCGCAATGGAGAATAATTTCGATCTTAATGTCGTTAGTTGATGAAATAAATAAAAACAACGTATATTCAAAAAAGGTGTTAAATTTGTGCAAACAAAATGAAGAATTCTATAAGGGTCTGATCGAACCTACGTTGTAAAAACTATGACAAAAAAACAGCATGTGACTAACCCAGATAAACCCCATGACTCGGTATTCGGCGCACCATCGGGAGTGTTCGAGACTGTCCCAAAATCTGTGTAAACCGATTTTATCCGCGAGATTGGCTTCGCCGCGATGAACACGGTGCTTCGCTACGCTCGCAA
>LIUJ01000287.1:1251-8273 GCA_001462255.1 Fibrobacteria bacterium GUT77
TCGGCGAAGCCAATCTCGAAATTCGCCAAATAAAATTCAAAGTTTACACAGATTTTGAAACAGTCTCGAAAAATTATTCATTCGGCGCGCCGAATTCCACGCAAATCCCCCAAGACGCCTCCTCTCCAACCCCAACCGCGCGTTGGGTAAACGGCTCAAACGAAAACGTCCGCGAGTTTCCCCATATTGCGCAACGAACTACGTCGTAATCCGTTTCCATGACAATCGAACCGACGACGTAATGCGGAACGACAAAACGCAACTTCGTCAGAGGAACGTATAATATTTGGAATAAACCTCTCTCCCACAAGTAGCCCGGTTTCATGCGAATCTCACCGTCGCCGCCCGTCTCATAACCGGCGTTATCAGGCATTGACGCCATGGGGATGATTTTTCCGCAAACAAAGTCGTCGTCAATGGGAAAAAAGGGGTGCGCGAACCAACGCAGATTGACCGCCTCTTTACCTACGTTGGAAACGGTGTTGACAAACGCGACGCGGTTGCCGTCAAGCCGTACCTCTTTGCGCAACGTTATCGATCTGTCGCCGAAACTTTGCTCGGTGTTCATTATCGCCCAATCTCGGCCTTTATCTACATGCCATTTGCAAAATTGCGCAACGCGCGGGTTGTTTCTCGGATGAAAGGGCACGATACCGCTTGATTTCTCGACAAGCCCCACGCCGATAACGCAGACTTGGTCGCCGACGGCGCCGTCCTCGCCGCCCAGCGGCGTCTCGAACATATCCGGCATTCCCTGGCCGTCGAATACCGGCGGGGCGGGGTTGGGGTAGTGTGGGCCGCTGAGCAGGGGATTGTCGTCGCCGTCGTAGACTTGCCAAACGTAGCCGCCGGCACAGTAGCGGGAGCCCAATAACGATTGATCGCCGGCGTCGTTGGGGTCTATTAGGTCTAGGGACAGGGGGGCGGATTGCGAGCGTAAGCGGATCATTCAGGTCAAGTTCCTTAATAATGTCACCGTTTATCGGCTACGGCGCGCCGTCTTTCATAATATAATACATTTCAAAACTAAATCAAACCCCCAAAGATTTTTTTTAAACGGAACCGGGGGGCGGCGCAAACGACGCCGTGATTGGATCGCCGACCGATTAATCCAAGAATTTAACGCTACCAATCCTCGCGTTATATTATATTTTAAACTGCGTTTTATGGAATCCACCCCACTACGGAGGATAAACTAAAGACCATGAAAAAGCTCTTTTCGGCGCCGACGCCTCTATTATTGCTGTTGGCCGTCCCTTTCGCCGCCCTCGCGTCCTCCGGCGGCGAGGATGTGCCGGCGATTATGTCCCGCCTTGTTCTGCAGTTGGGAATCATCGTGTTGGCGGCGCGTATCGCGGGGCTTCTCGTCCAAAAGTTCTCCGTGCCCTCCGTGCTGATTGAGCTCGGCATAGGCATAATCATCGGCCCGCATCTCTTGGGCGCCACACCGTTGCCCGGATTTTCGCACGGAATCTTTCCGCTCGCCTCCCCTACGGGCATACCGGTCTCCAACGAGCTTTACGCTATAGCCACCATCGCTTCCATAATAATGCTCTTCTCGGCGGGTCTTGAGACCGACTTGGCGCTGTTGCTTAGGTTTTCGCTCACCGGGCTCGCGGTCGGCACCGGCGGCGTGATTGTCTCGTTCTGCTTTGCCGCCTTGGTCGTGATGCACTTCTTTCATTTGCAGATCTCCGACCCTAAGGTGTTGTTTATGGCGGTGATGTGCGTCTCCACCTCATTAGGCATCGTGGCCCGCATACTCTCCGAGAAGCGCAAGATGGATTCGCCTGAGGGCGTCACCATCTTAGCCAGCGCGGTGATAGACGATATGCTCGGCATAGTCGCGCTCACGGTGGTGACGGGTATTTTGGCCTCCTCCGGGGGGGCGGCCGTAGCTTCGGAACTTGGGGGGTCGGCGAATCCGGTGCTTACCGTGGGTAAGGCCATCGCCGTTTGGCTGGCTTTCACGGCGCTGGGGATAGTATTCGCGGGGCATTTGGCGCGGGCCATGAAGAGGTTCAAATCGATAACCTACATTTCCATAGTGGCGCTCGGATTGGCGCTAATCTTGGCGGGCATCTTCCAAATGGCCGGCCTCGCCATGATCATCGGCGCCTACGTCGTGGGGCTCTCACTCTCTAAGACCGACCTTACCGACACGGTGCGCGACGCGCTTGAAGTCATAAACAGCTTCTTCGTACCGGTATTTTTCGTGGTCATGGGCATGTTGGTAGATATACACGCGGTAATGTCCAAGGAGGTGCTGACCTTCGGCGCCGTATTGTCTTTAGCCATGATTGCCTCCAAGGTAATCGGGTGCGGTCTTCCCACGCTCTTCTTCAACTTTAACCGTTTAGGCGCTCTGCGCATTGGTATGGGCATGGTTCCGCGCGGCGAAGTCTCGTTCATTATCGCCGGCATCGGACTCTCATCCGGCGTATTGGACGCGGGAAAGTTCGGCGCCGGGGTATTAATGGTACTCGCCTGCGCCGTAGTCTCGCCGCCCATCGTCTCAATGCTCTTCGGCAGTCCAAAAAAGGGCGTCAAAAAAGACCTATACGTCAGACAGACCGTATCAACGCCAATAAGCGTGCCCACCCACGAGTTGACGGACCTTTTAGAACTGCGCGTGGTACAGGCTTTCCGCTCCGAGGGCTTCTTCATACACTCGATCTCGCTCGACAATCAAAGCGTCTATCACCTGCGAAAGAACGCCATCCACATCACCCTTCACACCGGCTACACCGGATTGGAGTTTGAATCGGACAAGAAGGACGTTCTCTTGGTCAAGGCCATAACATACGAAACGCTGTTGCACATAAACGACGCCGTGACGGGTGTGAAAGACCTGATTAAGCCGGAGAAGATGCTCGAGGGCCTGACCGACACCGACTCCCAGTGGCGTGCCGACTCAAAGTTCAAGGAGGCGCTCTCCCAGTACTGCATAATCCCGTCGCTCAAAGCCGGCTCAAAAAGAGAGGTGGTGGAAAAATTGGTGGGTATGCTCCACGAACACGGGCTGATAAAAAAAGGCACCGACGACGAAGCCATATCCGCCGTAATGGAACGCGAAGCCTCCATGAGCACCGGCATGCAACACGGCGTGGCAATGCCGCACGCCAGAACGGACGCCGTCGAAAACATCACCTTAGCCGTAGGCTTGTCGCGCGACGGGATAAACTTCGACTCGCTTGACGGTGAGCCGTCGAAGATATTCGTGCTTATTCTCTCCCCGGCAAGCACGGAGAGCCCGCACATACAATTCCTGGCGAACATATCGGCGCTGCTTAACAGCGAGGAGAGGCGAACCGAACTTTTAGCTTGCAACGGGCAGACGGAGATATACAAGTTTTTTATGGGCGGATTGGGAAATTAACGAATTGTTTTGCCGTTGCGGTCTTTTACGATATGCCGCGTCGCAATGCCGCTTTTTGGCATCGGCGTCACCCTTCTCTATAGAGACAATATAATTCTCCTTTAAATAGATGTAATTCCTCTTATTGATTTAACTTCATGTAAAAACGTCGTAATAAACAAGAAACGCCCGCGTACGACATTATGTGCAATTTGTAAAACGACAATATTCGCCCGGTATGACGTAAAAGGCGACGACATCGGCTTATTTGCGAAAAATTTACAACATCTGCGTATACATTTCTCTTCTAATAGGTATTTTTTAGTAGACGAATAAGAAAACGGTTCGCGTGTGTCAATATGACGAACACCACGGAAATACGCCGTATTATAACGCCGATAAACACTACCGATGCAATAAGTATAATTTGCGTAATCGTTATGAAACGCCGATGTGCGACATAATGTGCAATGTGTAAAATGAGAATATTAGGCGGGTATGACGTAAAAAACGGCGATATGAATTTGTTTGCGAAAAATTTACAACATCGGCGCGTACATTTCTCATTTAATAGGTATTTTTTTAGAAACGAGCGATAAAGCTCTACGGGAATGATGTGTATGAGCGATGTGAAATAAACGCAAGCGGTGTGTGGTGTAGGTGTCGATTGCGTATGGCGTTTGACGGTTGCGCGATTCATCCGGTTAGTATAATGATATATGTAATGACAAGCGACAAAACGCAAGGGGATTGCGGATGCCCTAATAACATATAACGGAAAGGATGTGGTTTATGAGAAATCTCAATGTATCGTCAAAGCTGTTGGTGGGTTTTGGCATAGCCGTGGCGTTTACGCTTACGGTGGGAGCGGTGGGTATTGTTGAGATGGGGAAATTGAACAAGGACTACACAAAGGCCATTGACGTTCACGGCAAGCCGCTCAAGGACGCCGGCGGTTTTTTGGAGGCCATACACGCGTTGCGCTCGGAGACGCGGGCGGCCATCATCTTTACGGGCAACGCGACGCTGTTGAACGGTACGGAGGCCGCGATGGACAATTGGTGCCGGACGTTTGAAACCAGCGCGGGGGAGTACGGCAAGACTATCGTTGACCCAGAAGCCAAGGCGTTGTTCGCCTGCGCGCTGGACAGATACGAGACGACCTTCAAACCGTCGATGTACTCTATAATAGAGGACGCAAAAGCGGGAGCGCCGACGGCGGAGCTGACCGCGCGGATGTTGGACGTTACAAAGCCGGCGTCGGACTTTGTGGCCGAGAACCTGAAGAGAACCATGGAAATCAAAACCGAGATGTTGGGCGAATCCGAAAAGAACGGTATCGCCCGCTACGAGTACGGCTTGTCGCTTATGTTGCTACTGCTTGTCGTATGCGCCGCGGTTTCCGCCTTTTTGGGCGTCTATATATCAAAATCAATCAGCAAACCGTTGCACGCAACGGCCGATATGATTACCGAGATGGGTAAGGGGCACTTGAGCAATAGACTCAAATTGAATAGGAGCGACGAAATCGGCGTTATGGCCAAGGCGATGGACAAGTTCGCGGAGGATCTGCAGGTTATGCTTATAGGTACGCTGGATAAGATTGCCTGCGGCAAGTTAGATATGGAGCTCCCCAACGTTGACGACAATGACGAACTCGGCGCGGCTCTCAGGCGCATAGTGCATCCGCTGCGCGAGCTTATCGTCGAGGACGGCGGTAGCGTTCTCAATTCCGCCGCGCGAAAGGATCTGTCGCTTAGGCTTAGGGGCGAGTACAACGGCGATTTCGCCAAGATGAAGGACAATATAAACGCCGTTATACTGAACCTCGACGACGCGCTCGGTTGCGTGGCGGGGGCGGTCGGGCGGGTATCGGACGCCAGCGTTGAAATCGCCGAAGAGGCGCGGATGCTGGCCAATGGCTCAAAGGAGCAGACGGGTGCCATTACCGAGGTTTCCTCGAGTTTGGAGCGTATGTCTACGGTGACGAAGCGGAACGCCGACAGTTCCAACTACGCCAAACTTCTCGCGGCGGAGGCGCGTACCGCCGCCGGAGAGGGCGACGCCGCCATGAAACGAATGGCGGAGGCTATAAATAAGATAAAGACCACGTCCGACGACAGTGTAAAGATCGTCAAAACGATAAACGACATAGCGTTCCAGACCAACCTCCTGTCGCTCAACGCGGCGGTTGAGGCCGCGCGCGCCGGAGACGCGGGCAAGGGATTCGCCGTAGTGGCTAACGAGGTGCGCAGGCTCGCCATGCGTAGCGCAGAGGCGGCTAAGAACACGGCCGCCATGATCGGGGAATCGATGAAGAGCGCCGACGGGGGCGTGAAGATAACGGCGGATGTCGCGATGTCGCTTGTAAAGATAGTTGACCGCACCGACAAAGTGGGCGATCTGATTGCCGAGATTGCCGCCGCCTCAAACGAACAGGCGCGCGGCATCGAACAGGTGAACGGCGCGGTGGCAAAGATGAACGAGGTGACGCAACGGTGCGCCGCCGCCTCTAAGGAGTCGGCCGACGCGGCCGCGGGCATGAGCGCCCAAGCGGCGGAGTTGGCGGAGTTGGTCGAAAGTTTCAATCTGAGCGATTCTCCAATGCGCAATCACGAGGAACGGCGCGCGGCGAAACCGGCGGTCAAAACGGAGGCCGTTCTCGTGACGGCAACGGAAGCGGCAGACGCCGCGGTGTTAGACGAGGCCGCGAT
Source organism: Fibrobacteria bacterium GUT77 (assembly GCA_001462255.1). Lineage (GTDB taxonomy): Bacteria > Fibrobacterota > Chitinivibrionia > Chitinivibrionales > Chitinispirillaceae > GUT77. The sequence continues at coordinate 7,324 of LIUJ01000287.1, forward strand.
AAACGCCGCGATAGAGGCGGAGCTGGCGGCCGCGGTGGAGGCCGCAACCGTGGTATACCGGCGCACGCCGCTCAAGCGGCGGTTGCACAGTAAAACGCGCGTGGAAAACAGGCGGAGGCATCACTCGCTTATCAAGTCGGCGAGGGCGACTGTGGCCAGGGAGATACTCTTGGACGACGACGAGTTGGAAATAATTATTTAGCGGTATGAATCGGCGTAAACTTGGGTCTCAAAAGAGCCCTATACCTTATAAACAAACAGTAGAAAGGATTCACGGTATGAAAAACTTAAAAGTGTCGGTGAAGTTGCTGGTGGGTTTCGGCGTTGCGGTATTGCTAACCGTTACGGTAGGGGTTGTGGGTATCGTCGAGGTGGGCAGGTTGGCCAAGAATTTTGACTACGCGGTTGACAATCACGGTAAACCGCTTATGGAGGGCGGTGGGATGCTTGAGGGTATTAACGGCATAAAAGCCGAAACTCGCGGCGCGATTGTCTTTAGCGGCAACGCGGCTATGGTGGCCGGACAAGAGGGCGCGGTGAATAATTATTGCGAGAGTTTTGAGAAGGACGCCAAGGAGTACGCCCCGTTCATCGTCATGCCGGAGGCCAAGGCGCTCTTCGGCGAGGCTATGGACGCCTACGAAAAGACCTACAAACCGGCGATTTTTAAGATTATAGAGGGAGCGAAAAAAGGGATGCCGATACCCGAACTGATTACTTTGCTGGCGACCGCTAAACCCGCCGGCGACTTGATATCGCATAACCTTAAAAAGACCATGACGCTGAAAGCGGATTTGTTGGATAAGGCCTCGGAAGACGCCGCGTCGCTCTACAATTTCGCCCTATGCGTAATCGCGGCTGTGTTGATCGTTAGCGTCGGCGTCTCCGTATTCTTGGGCGTCTACATTTCTAAGCAGATCTCTCGTCCGCTCAACGCCGCGGTGGGAATG
>LIUJ01000288.1 GCA_001462255.1 Fibrobacteria bacterium GUT77
GCGATCGAGGACGATCGCCCCTACTGGAATGGATATACATTATTTAAATTAATCGTTCGTATTAATCAGTACAATTATTAATGTAATAGTAGCTAATTTTCGTATAAACAATAAAAATAAAGGTAAGGAGCTGCGGTATGGCACATAAAAAGGGAGCAAGCAGTAGCCGCAACGGGCGCGACAGCAACTCACAGCGGTTGGGAGTAAAATGTTTCGGCGGCCAATTAGTGCCGGCCGGTAGCATCATCATCCGTCAAAAAGGTACGGTGGTGCACCCCGGAACGAATGTCGGTAAGGGGTCGGACGACACCCTATTCGCCAAGGTCACGGGAACGGTGAAGTTTTCCCGGGGCGCGGGCGACCGAAAACGCGTCAGCATTGTGCCGGCGCCGGTTGCTTAAGGCGGGTACTACGGCCCGGTCCCGGTGGTCGGTAGTTGTGTCGGCGTCAAAATGTGGGGGCGAAAAGTATTTGCCCCTACGGTCTACAAGTTGCCACGCGTCGGTTAGTCCTATATATGAAGATTTCCTACAGTAGGCGCCCCGTTTGTATTTTACAATGATTTTACTCTACTTTACCCCCATTTTTTTACTAACGAAGTATTTTTATGGTGACTGTTGAATTAAACACATTCCCAAAAGGAGCGTCGCCATGTTGAACGCGGAACTTGATTTTGTAGATAGTCCGTTAATTGACGCGGATGGGTTTGGCGCGGTGTTTGCCGGTAATGAACCCGCCGCTATGGTCGGCCCCGGTAGTACGTTGTTCGTTGGACACCGGGAGATAGAGGAATTACTCAATTCAGTGGAGTATGACGTGTCGGAAATCGATCCATTTGAGGAGGTTCGCGGGGAACGCGCGGAAGAATCCCCCGCCGAAGTCGCCGCGGAGGTGTGCGGCGCGCCGGAAAAGCAGTACAGCGACAACGTACGGGTGTCACTGTTTCCGGCTATAGGCAGTCTCGCCAAACCCGGCGACACCTTTCCGCCCAATAAGAGCGTAGAGGAGGTTTACGACGCCCTGAACCACAACAAGGCCATTACCGAGTTCACCGTCGTGGCGGGCAACAATCCGCAGGGATTCATGACCCGTCCTATGATAAATGAACTCCTTGGCGGCAGGTACGGTTTTTGGCTCAACTCCAAGAAAACCATCGGCGAAATCGTAAGCAGCGACAACTTTCTGAAGGTAGACCACCGTATGCCAATAGATTACGTAACCAAACTCGCCATGCAAAGACCCCAAGAGCGGTTATACAACCCGATAGTGGTAACGGACGATGCCGGATATTACGGCGTGGTAACGATAAAAGATTTGCTCGACGCCTACTCCAAGATAGAGGTTGAGGCCGCCATTAGCGCCAACCCGCTCACAAAGCTTCCCGGCAACTTAATAATAGAGGGCGAAATCACGAAACGGATATTCGGACAAAATCCTTACTGCATCATATATATCGACGTCGATAACTTTAAAGCGTACAACGACGCCTACGGTTTCGAGAACGGCGACCTGATACTCAAATTCGTGGCCGACGCCATAAGGGCAAGCGCGACAAAAGGAGAATTTGTGGGACACATCGGCGGCGACGACTTCATCGTAATATGCGACTACCACGACGGCTCTGACGTATGTCGCGAAATAATAAGGAGATTCTCCGCCGGCATAAACTCCTTCTACCGCGACGTCGACTTGGAAAACGGCTTCATCATTTCCACAAACAGACACGGCGTGGTAGACCGTTTCCCCATCGCGAGCCTGTCGATAGCCGGAATATCAAACAAATCGACGGGAAGTCTGCGCATAGACGCGTTCTCAAAGGCAATCGCGCAGTTGAAGAAAAAATGCAAGAAACAGGGCGGGAATTATTTTGAAATCGTGTAAGCGCGTTGGATGCCGCCCAATAGTTCGGGCGCAAGAGCGAGACCGTTTCGAATTTTACGCGTAAGTTCGGTAAGTTTTTCCGCCGTACTTAAGTTTTTAGGTAACTTGTTGTTGCATTCTAAACTTGTAAGGCGTGGTATGGTAGAATTTCCCGAAGCACTTTTCCATCTCTATGGCGCTTTCGAACCCGCATAAGTCGGCGATTGACGTTTCGCTTGAGCGCGACGACCGAAGGCGTTCTTTGGCTACCTCCGAGCGGCAATATTGCAGATAGTTTATGAAGTTGAAACCGGTGTTTCGCTTAATCAGATTGTTGAGCGCCTGCTGATCCATTCCGCACTTGTTGGCTACATAGTCTATCTTCAGTTCTTTTTTGACGAGTTCTTGCTCAATTACGGCGTTTATCCGCTCAAACACGGCCTTTGCTTCCTCGGAGCGCTCAAAGTTGGAGATTAGCTGGGGCTTGCGCAGTTTTGAGACCAGCGCGTATACTGCCAAGGCTATTAGGAAACCGATGGCCGAGAAGACGCCCCACTGTAGCAGACTGTTCATGAGCAACGGTTTTTGTAACCTATAATAGTCGTTCCACGAAAACGGGCTGTACATCTCGTAGACGTTGTCGCCGGTGAGCGCGACCTTTTGCACTTTGCCGGCGGCGTCTAATATTCTGAGAGCCATATTGCAACTTATGGTGTCGGGCATAGACCTTCCGAAAGCCTCCTTCGGCACGGAGATACGGATGTTATAACCCTTAAATTCGCTGATTCCGACACTGTGCGCGTAGTTTACATGGGAGGACTGCGGTATCGGTTTGAACGCGCCGTCGGCGATTTCGGCGCGGTAGTGTACCGAGTACGGGGCGCCGGAGAGCGGCACCACGAAGAAAAGCGTGCTTTCCGTGGGGTATGGGGCCCTTTTGCGGGTTGGGTCGATCATTATCTCCAAACCCGCGTCGGCGATGTTTTTGCCGGGTTGGTTGCTGTAGAAGCTGGGATCTTTCACGGACACATGGAAAAACAGTTCCTTCTCGTTCCATGTCACCGTTCCGCGCGCCGACTTCTGTGGGTCCACTATCCCTTTAAAGTCCTGCGCGTAGGCATCCCCGTCGACGTTTTGCGCGCCGATAGGCGAGTAGGGGATAGGGATGTCCTTGCGCGTCACGGGTTTGTGCGTGAGAAAGATTCCCTCCTGTCGCGCCACTTGCGGCGCGCCGCCTATTATCGCCGCCTCGGCCAATATACCTATGCCGGTGAAGAGCTGGTTTTGCAGATTGTAGGTGTTCCAAATAAGCTTGTAGGGCGGTCGCGAAATCGTACCGAGCGACACGATCATTTGACTGTCGCTATGCTCCGGAATGTAGCGGGCCTGCAGATCGACTTTAGAGACGTTGCGACACTCCACATTCAGGGAAATGGTACAACTCATCTCCGGAATCACGGAACCGGCGAGCGGCGATTCAAAGGTTATACAGTTTGACTGGGCGTTCGCTATAGCAATGCCGCCGACAACGAAGACCGCGACGGCAAACAACGCCGACGCGCGGACGATTACCGATTTTATATCTAAATGGTTCATGTCAAAATCCACCGACGCATTTATGTAAACGCCCAACCCCCGGCTTGCGCAAAGCCGCGACGGACGATTCCGCAAACATACATGGGCGCAGCTGGACTCGAACCAGCGGTCTCCGCGATGTGAACGCGGCGCTCTAACCAGCTGAGCCATGCGCCCAAAAACACAAAATATATGATTTATAGGACAAAGTCAATAAAAATATTTATTTTTTTTTAAAAATTTCTCAAAATCAGAATCAATACCACACTATGCGCGGCATCATATATATTATGTCTATGCAAGCCGCTAACCCGACAACCGAGCCGCCGCCGCCTCTCACACCCGGAGGGGACGGGACTGCCGCGGTCGCAACCGCCGCCCCCGAAATGAAGAAATTTTCCACGTTTGAGGGCGTTTTCCTACCCACCATACTCACCATATTCGGCCTCGTCATATTCATGCGGGCTACGTTCGTTACCGGCCACGCCGGCATATACCAGGCGCTCGGCATCCTCATCGCCGCCAAGTCGATCACTACGCTAACGGGGCTCTCCATATCCGCCATCGCCACCAATACCGAGGTCAAAGGCGGGGGAGTGTACTACCTTATATCACGCTCCCTAGGACCGGAGTTCGGCGGGGCTATCGCGCTCACCATCTTCATATCGCAGTCGCTCTCGATTCCGTTTTACCTCATAGGCTTCGCCGAGGCCACGGTGCTCACGTTTCCGGAGCTCGACATATACTTCGACCTTATCGCCTACGCGATCTTCGCCGCCACGGCCATGATCTCGCTGCGCGGCGCCGCCGTGGTGGTCAAGGCGCAGTACGTGGTGCTGGCCATACTCACGCTCGCCATAGTCGCGTTCCTCGCGGGCGCGGTCATACATTTTGATCCCAAGATATTTGCCGAGAACACGGGGCCGTTTGAGGGTAGCAAGTACACCTTTTGGACGCTTTTCGCCATATATTTCCCGGCGGTGACGGGTATTCTTTCCGGGGTCAATATGTCGGGCGACCTGAAGAACCCGGCCCGCGCCATACCGCGCGGCACGTTGCTCGCCATAGGCGTCGCGTTTGTGGTCTACGCCGCGGAGATGATCCTATGCGGCGGCGCGATACCGCGTATAGAGCTTACCGACAAACCCTACGAAAGTCTGCTTCACCTTTGGCACCCCGTTACAACCTTTATCGTGGTGCCCGGCGTTATGGCCGCTACCATCTCAAGCGCGCTCGGCACCATATTGGGCGCGCCGCGCGTGCTCCAGTCGCTCGCCCAAGACAGGATACTGAAGCCGGTCAACATCTTCGCCAAGGTGACGCCCCAGGGCGAGCCGCGCCGGGCGCTCTTCGTCACAATAGCCATCAGCTTCGCCGTCATATACTTTGCCTGCCGCGGCGGTAGCGGGGGCGGGGCGCTCAACATGGTCGCCTCCGTGGTCTCCATGTTCTTCTTATGGACCTATGGAATCATCAATCTGGCCGCCTTCGTGGAGTCGTTTAGCCGCAACCCGTCGTTTCGCCCGCGCTTCAAGTTCTTCCACTGGTTCGGTGCGCTCGTAGGCGCGGTGGCCTGTTTCGCCGCCACGCTGCTAATCAACGTCACGGCGGCGCTATTGGCCGGCGCCTTTTTCGTAGGCATATACTTCTACGTGCGCAAGTACGTGATGTCCGTCTCCTTCGGCGACGCCCGCCGCGGTTTCATATACTCGCGCACCAGAGACAACCTGCTTACCCTAAGCGCCCTACCCGCGCACGCCAAGAACTGGCGTCCCACGGTCGTCGCCTTTGCCGGCGACCCGGTCGACAGGCTCCACTTGGTAAAGTACGCTGACTGGCTCTCCAGCGGTCGCGGCATATTGACGATAGCATCTATGATTAAGGGCGATATGAGCGAAATGGCCGCCACGCGCGCCGGGATATTGGCCGCCTTTGAGGAGTTCCTTAATAAAAATCGCATAAAAGCCTTTCCGGAGGTCTTGGTCACGCCCGATTACAACACCGGTATAACGCACTTCCTACAAGCGAACTCCATAGGCCCAATAAAGCCCAATTTAGCCATCTTCGGCTGGTCGGGCGACCCTACGCGCGCCGCGTCGTTCATGGAAAGTATCAAAATCGCCGCGATGCTAAACATGAGCGTAGGCCTGATTTACGGCCGCGAACTGCCCGACCCGAACCCCCGCAATCGCCGCAATCGCCGCATAGACATATGGTGGCGCGGAATGCGTAACGGCTCGCTTATGGTTATCCTCGCCCACCTAATGTCCCTCAATTCGGATTGGACCGGCGCCAAAATAAGAATTTTGCGCGTAGTCTACACACCGGAGGAGCAAGCGAAGGCAAGAGAGGAGCTGGAACGCCTAATTGAGGCGGCAAGGATGGACATAGAAATTGAACCCATAATCTCCGACGATACGTTTCCAAACCTGCTGCGGCGATACTCCGACCTGTCAACGGTAGTGTTTTTAGGCTTCAGCGCCGACGCGTCCACCGACCCGCTGAAGTTCCAAGAAGCCTACACCGGGCTGTTGCAAGGTATGCCGACCACAATCATGATTCAGTCCACGGGAGAGGCGGATTTGCTCTCATAGATGAGTAATTGTCATTGCGGCGGGCACCTGAATATTTTTTATTTTAGGTATTGACTTTTTGGCCAGCATAGCGTATATTATTAATTAATGACGGGATTTTTTGCGATCTCTTAAATAGTAATTGGGACATGGCCGATGTTTTTTGAGGCGGTATCCTCTTCGGGAGTGGGATTTCTGACCTCACCGACGTTGAAGGGTGCCGCTTCGTTTTTGAATCGGTTGATTTGATAGAGTACACCCTCACCGTTCTCCCTAATACCAACATTCATCGTGGCAGTATAGTAGTCGCTTCCCAATTTAAAACAAATATCATAATACGCAAATTTGACGAATAGACTATGCTCCGCATCTTTTATTATAGGGTGTTTTCCTATCCGAATAATATCGGCTAACTCCGGTATAACGTTTAAGCGGATGTCCGGCGCGGCATTTGTTAGTTTATCCGCCGATCTTTTTGTGACAAAAATTTCCTGATTGCCGTCAATTGAATACCTACCTCTCAAATTATTCATTATATAACCGTAGGCAATCTTGCGTCTTTCATTCACAGACGCGGTTGCCTGTAGCATCCTATGAATGTCGGTCGTCAAATCAACATCAACGTATCTGTTACCGGTGCTATCAATTTTAATAGACATAGACTTAATATACTTTCCGCTTGGATATCCCCACAAGAAAAAATTTCCTACCCAAACACACAATATTCGCCTGCCTACACCCGTAAATTTCCTAAAACACCCTGAAAAAGGTCATTTCGACAGGCTCAACGACCTTAAAAGCGCGTTGGCACGCTATTTGCGGTATAAATAACTATAGGGATAGTAGCGCTTTTTGAGAACATTTTTTCGATTGCCCATACGTATCCGTAGTAGATTTTTTA
>LIUJ01000289.1 GCA_001462255.1 Fibrobacteria bacterium GUT77
CGGCTTCGGGGGACAAAACGCGAGTCTCGTGTTTAAGCGGGTTTGATGTGGATTTTTATTCAACAATAATAACAATGAGAAAACCATGAAAAAAATACTGCTGACAGGCGGCGGAACGGCCGGACACGTAACACCTAATTTAGCCCTAATACCCGGCCTCAAATCCGCCGGTTTCGACATTCACTACGTAGGCACCCGCACCGGAATGGAACGCGGCCTCGTTGAAAAGAGCGGCCTGCCCTACCACGTAATAAGCGCGGGAAAACTTCGGCGTTACTTTGACTTAAAGAATTTCACCGATCTATTCAGGATAATAATAGGATTCTTTCAATCGATAATACTGATTCTAAAACTCCGCCCCTCCGTAATCTTCAGCAAGGGCGGTTTCGTCTCCTGCCCCGTCGTTTGGGCCTCATGGCTTTGCCGCGTTCCGACCGTTATTCACGAATCCGACCTTACGCCCGGTTTGGCAAACCGCCTGTCTATGCCGTTCGTCAAAAAAATCTGCTTCAGTTTCCCGGAGACGGAATCGCGCCTGCCCGCCGCCAAGCGCGTAAGGACGGGGCTGCCGGTACGCGCCGAACTGTTCGGCGGCGACGCCGCCATGGGGCGGGAGCTTTGCGGTTTCGACGACGGCAAACCGGTTATCGTCGTTATAGGCGGCAGTTTGGGGGCGAGCGCCGTAAACGAGGCGGTGAGGGGCGGGCTCGACAAACTGCTCGCGGATTTCAACGTTTGCCATATATGCGGCAAGGGCAACAAGGCGCCCGGCGGTCGGCGGGGATACTGTCAATTTGAGTATGTGGGAGCGGAACTGCCCGACCTGTTCGCTATGGCGGACGTCGTAATATCGCGCGCCGGCGCCACGACGCTGTTTGAACTTTTGGCGCTGTGCAAACCGGCCTTGTTGATACCGCTCGGAACGGCGGCGAGCCGCGGCGACCAGGTGTTAAACGCGGAGTCGTTCGAGAAATCGGGATACTGCAAAGTATTATCGCAGGACGGGTTGACGGGAGCGATACTCGCGGAGAGCGTCAAGAGTTTTTTTGACGATAGGAATAAATACGTAGACGCGATGAAGCGGGCGGAATCGGTCAAAGCGGTCGATTCGGTTTTGTCCGTTATCACGCAATTAGTCGGCATTTAACGATTTTTGATTACGATAGTCATCCTCGATTTCCGCAATATCCGCTTCCTCCTCACAACTCCACGGAACAAACTCAAACTCAAACGGCAACACGGACGCGAATCCCTCCGCTATGCGCTCCGCCATAAACTCAAACGACGCCCCGCCGGGTATCAATTCGTCGATACAGCAACTCTTCAACCTCAACAACTCCGCCTGTTTCTCCCGCTCCGAATCGTCAATCCGCAAGTATAGCGGCAGTTTTCTGTAATCGGCGCTAATCGGTATCGACCCGTGTTGCAACACCGCGTCCGCCGTCCGCTTCTGCGCCGAACCGACAAGCTTCCTGCCGCCTACCATTATCTCATCCCTATTGGGGGCGAGGAAACAGGGCAGTTTGACCTCCCGCCCGACCCCGGTCAAGCCGCCGTCGGAGTCGTGCGCCTCGCATTTGACAGACGCCCCGCCAAGCCCCGCCGCCAAACATTTTGAGATGATGCCGTAGGTCTCCCGAATGCCGCCGCCCATTCGGCGCAACGTTTTGGGGAAGGTTACGCTGTAGGTGACGTCGCCGTCGTGCAACACCGCCCGCCCGCCGGTGATCCGCCTTATCCACACGCCTCCGGCGGCGTTTAACGCCGTAAGGTCGAGCTCCGTATCCGGCGACTGCATGTACCCTAAGGAGACCGTCGGGCAATGCCACGAGTAGAGGCGGATTGTCACATCCTCACAACCGGCGGCGCAACGTTTCAGCAGATAGAGGTCGGCAGCCATATTGAACTCCGCCGACCGATTTTTATCTATAATGAATCGCATTTCATAAAAATAATTCGGCTCTACCCTTAGAATCGTTGAAAAATGATACCCTTCGAAGATTTTTTATTGGGGGGTATTGAAGCATAATCCCGATAAAAAATATACCGCAAATATATATCCGGCGACGGCGTAATATATATTAACTCTTATGGACACGAACTCAAAAATCACCGACGGCGCGGGCACCTTCGGTTGCTACCCCAACGACGGTAGCCCGGAGGAGATACAGCGCTATATCATGCAGAAGTTGGACATCGTCGGCCAACTGGCCGGGGGTATTTCCCACAACTTCAACAATCAGTTGACCGGTATCATGGGATTCGCCAACCTCATCGCGCTACGGGCGGAGAACGAGCATATAAAGAAATTTGCCGGGGAAATCATCGGCATCTGCAAGAACACCGGAGATATGGTTAGGGAGTTGCTCACTTTCGCGCGGTACAAACCGGTAACATCCGCCGCCATAAACGTCAACGGCGCCATAATCACCGTCACCAACCTACTCGCCAACAGCATAGACAAGCGGATAACCGTCGACACCAACCTGTGCGCCGAACCGTGCAACATTTTCGCCGACGCGGTGCAATTACAAAGTTTGTTGCTTAACGTCGCGCTCAACTCAAAGGACGCGATGCCCACGGGCGGCAAGATCACTTTTTCCACCAAACGCGTCGATACAATTAACGCCCCCACCGCTCCGCACGGCTACGTGCGAATAGAAATCGCCGATACCGGCCACGGTTTCAGCGACGAGGTTAAGGCGCGGATATTCGAACCCTTCTTCACTACCAAGGCGCAGGGACACGTGGGTCTGGGACTCAGCTCCGCCTACAACTTAGTCACGCAGATGAACGGAACTATCGAGCTCGACAGTAAGGTAGGCAGCGGGACGTCGGTAACGTTAACGCTCCCTATCCACTCCGACGCCTCCGTCGGCGGCGCAAATACGGAAAACGCCGAAAGCGCGGCAACGGACGACAAGCGCGCAAAACATAGCGGAACGATCCTCCTCGTCGACGACGACGGCGGCATACGCGACAGCGTATCGGCTTTTCTCAAGGGCAACGGCTACGGCGTCCTCACGGCGGTCGACGGGCTTGACGCCGTTGAAAAGTACGGCAAAACAAACGACCGCTCCATAGATCTCGTGATACTCGACATGGTCATGCCGCGAATGGACGGCAAGGAGGCCTTAATCAAAATGAAAGAGATCAACCCGTCCGTAAAGGCAATCGGCATAACCGGCTACACCAACTACACCCAAGAGGAGATGGCGGCAATAGGAATGAAGAAGATGTTGCACAAACCCTTCGCGTTTGAGGAACTGTCTAACGCCGTCGCGGAATACATTCGCCGTTGATCGAACTTTAGCCGGACTTCGACCCTATCCCCTTGACCTCCGAGATAAAATCGCTGATGTCTTTAAACTTCCTATAAACGGAGGCGAACCTGACGTAGGCCACTTCGTCGAGCGCGTATAATTCCTCCATTACCATGTTTCCGATTTCCACGCTCGGCACCTCGTTTCTGCTTATCTTCTCTATCCGGTTTTCGATTTTGTCTACGATGCTCTCTATCTTCTTCACGCTAACGGGGCGCTTTTTACAGGCGGCCATGATGCCCTGCATGAGTTTTTCGCGCTCGTAGGGCTCACGGCGTTGGTCGTTTTTTATTATGGTTAGCGATATGTTCTCTATGTACTCGTATGTGGTAAAGCGCTTGGCGCAATCCAAGCACTCGCGGCGTCTGCGCACGGCGCGCCCCTCTTTGCTGGTCCGCGAATCGACCACTTTGTCTTCCTGATGACCGCAGAATGGACAACGCATTTTTCGGCCGTTCCTATTTATTGTGATAATGTCAAAATCAAAAATCCGCTCTAAGCGTTAGACCCGCGCCATTGACATCCGGCGCTAACGTCGCCTCGGCGCGTATGCCGGACGATAAGGCTTTCTTTCGGAATACCCTTATGTCTATAGTCGACAAAATTCTGTTGACTACAAGCGCCCCTACAAAAAACGACGACGCCACCCTAAAATCGCGCGCTTTTTGGCGTAATTTGTTGTATTCGTCCTGTTGCTCCTTGTCGGCCCAGCGCCACCAATTTTCCGGATCTTTGTATAAATTGTCGGCGCTTCCTCTTGACAACTCTACCGACTCATTATACGCTTCCGCGTCCATGTGCGCCCCTACGTGGCGCCAATACGCGTCGCCGGAGGGAGCCCTCCTTATCATGGCCGCCGACGAGGCGAAAGAACGGGCGTTCTTCTCCTGCGTCTCCGCCACCCCATAGAACACCAACGCCCCAAAGAACGAGGCCAAATCCACCGATAAATACACGTACGCGGACTTAGGCCTATCTATGTAATAGTGCCCCATTCCCGGCAGAGCCAACGAGAGCCCCATAGCCGCTATAATGTTGCGCTCTTTTACCGCTTTAGCGTCAAATACGGATACCTCGTCGGTTATGATTTCGTCCTCAACCGTAACCTGCGCCGCGGCTTGGGCGGCAAACCACGCTACAACGAGCAACACCGCATAAACTCGCGGCCTCAAAATCGCAACCTCAGCGCAACGCCGGGCGAAAGCTCGGAACCGGTAAAGACAAACCGTTGCTCAACGGAGAGCCTGTTCCACGCGCTGTTCTCCTCGCCCAAAAGCCTCGCGTTGTAGGCGCGCGCGGTAAATCCGGCGTCTATAGAGCTGGCTATGTGGTTCAGGAGTATCACGTAAAACATATAGTTCACGGCGTCGCGATAAGAATTTGACTTGTCCATCATCGCGTTGTACTCGGCTTGATAACTCGAATAACCAAGCAACCACTCGCCGTCGCTCGCCGGCCAAATTCTCTTAACATAATAGAACATACTTGAATTACGGTTATCATACAACTCATATTTGTTGCCGCCGGCGCCCGTTATCGTTATGTTTGTGTCTACGACAAGCATTTCCCTTCCCACGCGAAGCACTTCGTCCAACGACAAATCGTAGCCGTCCCACCCCGGCGTAAAGTTTTTACCGCGAATGCTCTCATAATAGTTGGGGCTCTTGTCTTTGGCCGCGTCGTAAAAATACCGGTCATACGGCAATGGAATACTGTCTCTTTTGATGTCAATGTCGGGATTGCGCACAAAAAATTCATCGCGCAACGTACTGTCGTAACTCATAACGCGCTTTACGTCAAAATGCTTGTCGGCAAAATCATACGCGTCCCTCTTCTTGGATTTTGCCACGGAATTGAGATAGACCGCAACCCCAATGGCCGCTACCTCCGCCGCCCCAAACGCGGAAGCTTTGATATAACTGCGCGAGTAAGCCTGACCGAGACCGGGCACGAGAAGCGAGAGCAACATCGCTACGCGCGGAGATTTATATTCCTTTAGGTTTTGGGCAAAGTTGATCGTCCGCCCCTCCTCCACAATGGCCGGCCCTACATCGGCGGTATCGGAATCCGCCCTTTTAGACGGCGGCGGACCGCGGCGTCCCGGCGTCGAAGGCCGCGCCGAAGCGCGCCCCACGCTATCGGCGGATTTCACGCTTTCGCCCTCGCCTTCCGCCATTGTTGACGATTGAACCGCCGCCGCCGAATCGCTCGCAACCGCCTTAGCGGGCGCGACAGGCTTATCCTCAATCAACAAGTCGCCCTCCTCGTCGGCCACAAGGAGTTTATCCAAATCAAGGCCTTTCGCGGAAACGGAATCTCTCGACGCGGTTGTGTCTTTTTGCGCCTGATTAACCGGTCTCGCCGGAGACGTCGCGCCGCCGCCCTGCGCCGATACCGCCGAATAGGCAAGCGGCAACAACAGCATACAGGCAATCAACAATACGCGACGATCCATCATCAAAATTCTCCTACGGTAAATGCGTTACAATCCCAAAACATCCTTCATAGTATAAAAACCCGGCCCCTTAGACGCGATCCACTTGGCCGCCGCCACCGCGCCCCGAGCGAAAATGCCGCGATTGTGCGCCGTGTGACGCAACTCCAACCGCTCCCCAATACCCGCGAAGAGCACCGTGTGATCCCCCACTATGTCGCCGCCGCGAACCGCGTGCATACCGATCTCCGTCGGCGGACGCGTACCCGACGCCATCCCGCTACGCCCGTTCACTACCGCGTCGCCGTAAGTCCGCCCTATCGCCTTGGCCGCGACCTCGCCTAACGTCCGCGCCGTCCCGCTGGGCGAATCCTTCTTAAAACGGTGGTGCGCCTCAATTATCTCTATATCAAACGCCCCGCCCAATTTCTTAGCCACAAGCTCCGTCAAAGAAAAGAGCAAATTAACGCCCAAACTCATGTTGGAACTGACAAGAACCGGAATTGAGGCGGAGACCTCTTCGGCTAATTTGCGGTCATCCGGCTCCAGCCCGGTAGTACCTACGACTATCGGCAATTTAAGTTTCGCGGCCGCCCGCAAATTGGCGCGCGTCGACTGAACCGACGAAAAATCCACCACCACGCCGCTCGTAGCCCCCGTCGCCTCAATGGACGGACAAACCGCCAAATCCCCGCAACAATCCTCGCCCAAAGCCGCTCCGTAATTATACCCGATCTTAGGATGTTGCGCGTACTCGACGCACCCGACGATACAAGTCTCCTCTCTCTCGTCCCCTAAAATCACCTTAGCGATCTCAACGCCCATTCGACCGAGGGCGCCTACAATTATTATGTCGATCATTTTTGATGACATCTTGATCCGTTACCTCATTTTTATATTCCATTAACAACGGGCGACCGGGGACGGTCGCCCCTAC
>LIUJ01000290.1:0-2841 GCA_001462255.1 Fibrobacteria bacterium GUT77
TTGGCGGCGTTCTGCTGGGTAACCTGGTTCATCTGAGCTACCGCCGTGTTCACCTGCTCTATACCCTGCGCCTGCTCGCCCGACGCCGCCGCGATCTCGGCGATAAGGTCGCCGACCTTGCCGGCGCGGTCGACTATCTGGCTGAGCGACTTCGCGACCTCTTCCGTGATCTTCACGCCGCCGTCGGCGTTCTTCACCGACTCCTCAATCATGTTCGCCGTGTTCTTTGCCGCCTCGGCGCTACGCATAGCGAGGTTGCGCACCTCTTCGGCCACGACCGCGAAACCCTTACCCGCCTCGCCCGCCCGCGCCGCCTCGACAGCCGCGTTGAGCGCCAAGAGGTTGGTCTGGAAGGCGATGTCGTCGATGGACTTGATAATTTTCGCGGTATTGTCCGACGATTGCTTTATTTGATGGATGGCCTCGGCCATGCGCTTCATTGAGGAATCGCCCTCGTTGGCGGCTGTGCGCGCCTCGGAGGCCAAGAGCTTAGCCTGATTGGAATTGTCGGCGTTCTGCTTCGTCATGGAAGACATCTCTTCAAGGCTCGACGATACCTCTTCAAGGGAGCTTGCCTGCTCGTTGGCGCCTTCGGCCAAGTTCTGCGCGCCGCTCGAAATTTCCCCGCTGGCGCTCGTTACCTGCGCCACGGCATCCGTTACCTGACTCAAAGCGGTGTCAAGATTCTGCACAACGGTATTTATGTTGTTCTTCATTGTGAGGAACTCGCCCTTGTAATCCTGTGTGAGCCGTTGCGTCAAATCTTTGTTGGCGGCCGCCAAAAGAACCTTGCCGCCGTCGTCTATAATAATGTTGCGTAACGATTTCTGTAGGCCTGTAAACGAAGTGGCTATCTCGTCTTCCGAGTTTCTCATGGGGATAGTCATGCTCAAGTCGCCCTCGCTCATCATTTTAAGCCAATGGCAGACCACGTTTTGCAAATCGTCCGCCCAACCGTCGGCGTTAGCGGCCATAACGCCGAGCTCGTCGGTACGGTCCTTAATGTGGAGCCGCGTGCCGAGGCGCCCTTCCCTCCACTCGGCGATCATTTTATTAAGCCCGTTCACCGGTTTGGTTATTAAAACGGAGATGTACAATCCCAAAAGGACGGAAATTATGACGCTAATGACGAGAATGGTAATCAACGTGATGTTAATGCTATCGGCAAGTTTGTCTCCCCTATCCGTCGATGCCACCAACATCTCCGCCTTAATGTCCGTTATAATCATCATATTTTTGGAAACCAAATCCGCCGATGGTCTGATAACGTCTTCCAAAAGGTCAAGCAACGTATCCTTAGGCACGTTCTTCAAGGCGTCCTCATACATCTTATACATGGTGGGCTTAAAAACCTTATTGTACTTGTCCCAGGCTTCGTCGTATAGTTGTTTTGCGTCCGGCCGTTTTACTGTTTTAACGTACGCGCTGGCGCTGTCCTCAAACATCTTTGCCCACTCGTCCATTGATCCCTTGATGGTTTTTAATTGCTCTTTGTTTCCGGCATAGATAATGCAACCCCGGATATCGGCGCGCAAGGCGTGTATGCTCGCCATCATGTTGATCGCCGGATTCAAAGGCAAACCGTGCGTTTTGATTGTGTCCGCGTAATCGTTGTTAATGTTGTTCAGGCTGATAATGCTAACGATACTGACGGTAATTATCAGCGCCGTGACGATACCGAAGCCGACAAGTAGCTTCATTGAGACTTTGAGATTCTTCATAATTCAAGCCCTTTCTATGGTTTTTGTATGATTTTACCAGCGTGGCGCGCCCCCCGCTCCACGCTTACAAGCTATGGCTTATGATAGCTCGTTAAGTAATATAATAATCGCCAACACCGTTTATCAATAAATATTTTAGTCGGCTGTAATTTACGCCGCCTATACATACATCATATTAGCATTCACGAGATTGCTTCGTCGCTACGCTCCTCGCAATGACGTACCTGCTCCGACGTTATTGCGAGCGAAGCGAAGCACCGTGTTTATTGAGGCGAAGCCAATCTCGCGTTTTCAATCCCGGCGCTACCTTATACTAAAAATCTTTCAAATCCTCGTCGTCCAACGGAATGATCTCCTCCGGCTTTACCGCCCTGGCGCTCTTGGCGGGGGCCGGCAACTGCTTCGCCGGCGGCGTTACGTCTTTCCGCTTATCTGTCAACGATCCGCCCGATTTTGTGGCGGAGTAGCGTTTGCTTTTCGGCGGCAAAGAGGTGGGGCGTTGTAGCTTGCTTCCGCTTGATGAGCTTAGTTTGAAGGAGCTTACCATGTCTTCGAGTTCCTCGGCGAGGCTGTTGAGTTCCTCGGCGGCGCTGGCGGATTCCTCGGAGTTTGTGGCGTTGCGCTGGGTTACCTCGTTCATCTGTTCCATGGCCGTGTTTACCTGCTCAATGCCCTGCGCCTGCTCGTTGGAGGCGGCCGCAATCTCGGCGATGAGGCTTCCTACCTTGCCCGTGCGGTCAACGATTTGACCTAAAGACTTCGCCACCTCTTCGGTGATTCTTACGCCGCCGTCGGCGTTTCTGACCGATTGCTCGATCATGTTGGCCGTGTCCTTCGCCGCGTCCGCGCTGCGCATCGCGAGGTTGCGCACCTCCTCGGCCACGACCGCGAAACCCTTACCGGCCTCGCCCGCCCGCGCCGCCTCAACCGCCGCGTTGAGGGCGAGCAGGTTGGTTTGGAAGGCGATGTCGTCGATGGACTTTACAATCTTCGCCGTATTGTCGGCCGATTCCTTTATTTGGTTTATAGCCGTCGCCATACGCTTCATCGCGGCGTCCCCCTCGTCGGCGGCGGCGCGCGCCTCGCCGGCCAAAGCCTTCGCCTGATTGGAGTTGTCGGC
>LIUJ01000290.1:3026-4177 GCA_001462255.1 Fibrobacteria bacterium GUT77
ATATCTCCTCAAGGCTCGCCGATACCTCTTCAAGGGAGGCGGCCTGTTCGCTGGCACCCTCCGCCAAACTTTGCGCCCCGCTCGAAATTTGGCTGCTCGCGCTTGACACGTGCGCCACCGTTTCCTGCACCTGGCTCAAAGCGTCGTCAAGATTCTGCACGACGGAATTGATGTTCTCTTTCATAGCGTTGTACTCGCCCTTGTACTCGGCTTTAAGCCTTAGCGACAAATCTTTGTCCGCCGCCGCCTTAAGTACCTTTCCGCCGTCGTCTATAATAAGGTTGTATAGGGCGTCTACCCACATGTCGGCCGCGTTGGCCATGACCCCGATCTCGTCATGGCGATCAGACATGCTAAGCCGGGCATCCAAGCGCCCGTGGCTCCACTCCCCGATATTTTTTGACAATTGGACGATAGGCTTGCTTATCAAGTCGGAGATGTAGATAGCGAAAAATATGGAAACGGCTATGCTCGCCAAGATAAGAATAATCATAACGGAAAGAAGGGTCTTAGAAAGTTTGGCTCCCGTATTCTCGGATTCTTGCAGAGTGCCCTGTTTGTTCTTGATAACCTCCGACATTTTGTCGGACATGATATCCGCGGCGGGTTTAGTGACGGTTGTATTGAATTTCACCAAGTCTTCTTGCGATTCGCCCTTTTTGCATCGCGCGATGATATCCTCCACCGACGGCTTAAAAGTTTTTTCGTAGGCGTCCTTGGCCTCTTTGATCATAGCTCGATTTCGTTCTTGAACGATGTTTTTAGTGAACGATTCGGTATAATCCTCATATTTTTTGAACCACTCGTGGATGGACGCCGCCGTTTTTTCCACTTCCGCCGGTTTGCCCGTATAGAGTATGCACAAGCGTAGGTCGGCGCGCAAAGCGTTGAGCGCTTCCAACAGGTGCGCCGCGTCGCCGAGCGGTTTCCCGTGCTGATCAATCGTTTCGGAGTACTCTTTATTTAGACTGCTCAGCCCGCTAATGCTCACAATGCCGACCGCCAGTATGAACAAAATGGCGATACTGAACCCGACAATCAGTTTTGTCGCTACTTTTAGGTTTTTCATAACAGTACGTCCTTTCAAAAATTGTGTTTTATCGCGTTTTTGTTTTGTATATCAAAACATACTGGATTGCTTCGTCGCTTCG
>LIUJ01000291.1:0-120 GCA_001462255.1 Fibrobacteria bacterium GUT77
CCTCGCCCGAAAGGCGCTCACGGAAGGGGGATCGCTACGCAAGGCCGCGTCGGACTTCCCGGACTATATTGCCTTTACAAACATAACGAAACCGATCCCTCCGGTCAACCCGCCGAGCGG
>LIUJ01000291.1:413-778 GCA_001462255.1 Fibrobacteria bacterium GUT77
TGTCGGTTGACAAAGCGGTAATTAGGGGGGCGGAAATGAGCGTCGTAGTAGACGAGGGCGCCGCGTCGGACGAGAGTTTTTTTCTATTAGGGACGGTGCTGGCGAGAAGTTTGTCGTGCATGGCCTCTATCAACACATTTCTCAAATTGACAATCACAATGCCCTTGTCCGGTAGAAGCTATGAGTGGTACTGCCGGTCAGGGGAGAGGTGGGTAGTGTAATGATAACGAATAATAATATAGTGCGCAATATAAATTTTCCTGAAAAAGTTGTAAAAAACATCAAAAATCATATATTTTTTATTGATGTTCCATAGAAATAAGGTCTATCGGTAGATATGGCGGCGTTTTTAGCCCCGCAGGGGC
>LIUJ01000291.1:935-1739 GCA_001462255.1 Fibrobacteria bacterium GUT77
CGTAGGTTTTAACCTACGGTTAGGGCACTACCGCCATCAGATAAGTCCCGCAGGGACGACACTTTGTTGCATTGATGTGAGACGAAAAGAAATGTGTCGTCCCTTGCGGGACTTTGAGATGTGGTGGGCGTTACGTTGACCGGGGGTTAAAACCCCCGGTTAATAAAGTGTCGCCGCTACGCGGCTTTATTTAAAACACGAACTGGTAGAGCTTACGCAAATGCGTAGGCACGGGTACGATTATGATACCGCTCATGAAATTGCGGAAAAGTATCATAATTGGAAGGTAGATGGCTTTCCAGTTATTTAAGCCACGTTATATTGAAAGAGGGTTGTCCGGCAAGGCGTTTTATAGCGACAGGATGATATATGAAACGGCGAAATGTCGATGAATTGATAGAAACGCTCGAACTGGAGTTTTACTCGTTTGACGTGTTGCAATTAGTCGCGGTTATTGAGGAATTGCTTGAAGATGCCGACGCCGGGCGCGGGCGGATCTTTTTTGAGGTCGACGCAAACCTGTCGTTTCCGCCGAGCGATGTGGGGCGTGTTGGGATTGACCGCGATAATGACGACCCACGCGCGACCGTTCGCCTGCCGCTTATGAACCTGCTGGGATCCGCCTCCCCGCTACCCGTTGATTTTTCCGACCATGTAACCCGCGGACGGGCCAACGCCGACATGTACGCCGACTTCCTCTCCATCCTGCAGAACCGCTTGCATACGTTGTGGATAGACGCGCAACGCGCTTCGACTCCGCTCAGTGACNNNNCTTCGACTCCGCTCAGCCACCGGGCGAAGCGG
>LIUJ01000291.1:1854-4584 GCA_001462255.1 Fibrobacteria bacterium GUT77
CTTCGACTTCGCTCAGCCACCGGGCGGTCACTGAGCGGAGTCGAAGCGCGGTCACTGAGCGGAGCCGAAGCGCGGCCATTGATTGGCGACTCTCAAGCAGAACTCGCAGCGCCCAGGGTCTCAAAGAATTGCTTTACGCGACGTTCGGGGACATCCACATTAATATAGAGGAGAACGCCGGACGCTACGCGGCTGTGTCCAACACCCAACCGCTCGGCGGGGCGACTCGGTTAGGTAGAAACGCGTTTGTGGGTACGAGCGTCTACGACAGGACGGCGAAATTCATAATAACAATAGGCCCGCTCGATTTCCGAACATACGAATCCTTTATGCCGGGCGAGAGTAACTGTTTGTTGATTAAGGAGATACTGTCTTTATATATAAATGAGCCTGTAATTTGCGAGGTTTCGGTCACGTGCAAACTATGTGACCTGCCGAGGGCGCGGTTGGGCAGAGGAGAAGCCGGCGGCGGCAACAAGATAGGACGCACGGCGGCGTTGGGAACAAAAGACGCGGGCGACCGGGACGGTCGCCCCTACGAATCCGGTTATACGTTGACTTTGTAGGGAACAATCGAGACGGGCACCCCTACGAATCCGGTTATACGTTGACTTTGTAGGGAACAATCGAGACGGGCACCCCTACGAATCCGGTTATACATTGACTTTGTAGGGGCGACCGTCCCCGGTCGCCCTGTTTTTTATCCGACATATCCTTACCGCACAAGCGAAAAACGGGTCTTGTAAACTTCCGCTCCCGCTCTGTTTTTTACCACGGCAAGGTAGCTACCCGTCGGGATCCCGGTCGAGCTCAGCGTCAAACCGTCTTTGGCGGCTACGCTTCGCACAACTTTGCCGCGAGTATTGTAGAGCGACAAGACCGCCCCGGTCTCAACGGGGCCGCGAAGTTGCAACGCGCCGCTTGTTCGGACTATAGACCACGCGGTTGTACGCGTAGCCATTGCGCGCGGCGCAACGGCCGTCCTCTCGCCCGGCCGCAATTTCACATCGTCCAAGTACCACGTAGTCGCGTCGCCGCCGCAATCAAAACGCAATACGGCGTTTGAGACGGTGGTATCGCTGGTAAACGTTATGGACGGCAACTCTTGCATAGCCGTAGTAAGGCTGACCGGCGTATTGCCCATGTAGTCGCGCGTGCCCGTACTGTTGGTTATCCTCGGCGTAACGCTTCTGGCCGACTGCCCGCGCGCGCTGAACGAGAGTGTGTATTTGCGCCCTTTCTCCAACTTTATACCGCTTTGAGTAACGCGTAAATCGCCCACCGCCGTCCCCGGAGAGGAGATGGTTACCTTTAGCTGAAAGTTATCTTGCGACAACGTTAATCCCGAAGTGTTGTTTGTCGCCCACGGCGTGTAAGCGGTTGTAATTGTGGCGTTTTGGTTGATTATGTCGTCTTCCTCAAATACCGCCTTTATGCTTTGCTCTTTTTTCATGGAAACGACGGCGGGATTCCTGTTGTTCAACGGCGGACTTATAACTCCCTCAAAGCCGACAAACTTCCACCCCGACGCGGGCGTGGCGGTTACCGTTACGGGTACGCCGAGAGTATACGACGATTTATCGGGCGATTTGGTTATCGTACCCTCACCCGATTTGCTTGTAGTGAGCGTATAGGTAGTGGTGGCGTACTTTCTTATCTTGTTGCGGATAAACTGACCGGACGGGGATAAGTTACCGTCGTTCCAACCTCCCGACACGCTTGCTCCGCTTCTGAGCGCGGAGGCGGCCTCGCCCTTGTCATTAATCGCCCAGTTGACCCACCCTATTTGATTATCGTCAAGGAAATCAAACCAAATGTTTGCTTCGGTGGTATCTATTTTACTGGGGTTCTTTTGACCGCCGTCAGCCTCGGAGACCCCAAATTCCGTAACCAAAAGCGCCGCTCCTTGACCCAACGCTTGAGCGCACCAACCGCGCAGGGTTGACTGATGTTGCGTACCGGGTTCGGCCGTGTAATAGTGTACCGTGTAAGCCAAATGGTCGCCGACGACCTGATTCATCGACGCCTGATCCACACGCTTACTGAAATCCGGGGTTCCTATTATAATGAGATTCTTGGTATCGTTTTTTCTGATGGTATTGACCACCTCTTGGGCGTACTTATCCTTTATGTCTGCCCAAGTCTCCCCCTGACAATCGCTATTCGCTCCTGACGGACACGGCTCGTTGTAAATCTCATATATTACGTTTGGGGTATTTTTATACGTGTTCGACACGGTATTAAAAAAGGTTATCGCATCTGTCTTAATGTTTGAGACTGTGGCTTTGTGGGAGTGCCAGTCTATAATGACATAAATACCTTTCGCTATCGCGGCGTTTACCACCGTTTCCCACGCTCCTCTGTTACCCGGATCCATCGCCACCCGCACAACGTCCGCTTTCCAATCGTCAGCCAACCACTTCACCACGTCGGAAGTATAAAATTTGTCCCCCCCCCATCCGGGAGTGCTCCAAAAAAAGCTCATACCCCTCATTTGGTAAGGCTCGTCATTTTGGTCGCATATCTGCCCGTTTTTAACTTTAAGTTGCCCGTGAATTGCAACCGGACTCCCACTCGGCGCCTGCGCGAACAACATTCCGGCGACGACAAGAACCGCCAATACGGCACTCTTTTTGGTATTCATTAATACCTCCTCATCGTGTTTTATTAATAGTTAATGAATCATCTGTAATCATAACGACTGTCCTAAAATCTGTGTAAACCGATTTT
>LIUJ01000291.1:4795-9940 GCA_001462255.1 Fibrobacteria bacterium GUT77
AGCAACTTGTTTACCTCGGCGAAGTCACCGTGTTTATCGCGCCGAAGGCAATCTCGAAATACGCCAAATGAAATCTAACGTTTACACCGATTTTGAGACTGTCTCAACAACCCCCGTTAGCGCGTAATGGATACCTTATTCCTATAAACCTCGCGACCGGACGCGTTTCTTATTACCGCTATATAGTTACCTACGGGAATACCCTTACTTAGCGTTAAGCCGTTAACGGCGGCAAAACTTCTCACCGTCTTTCCGCGCGCGTCGTAGAGCGAAAGCGTCGCGCCAACGTCCGCGGGGCCGCGAAGCGTCGCTACGCCGCCCACTCCGGCTATTGACCATGCCGTTCTAACGGCCGCAACCGGACGCGGCACCGCGGCGGTGCCGGGACCCTTGTCCAACAACTTCACGTCGTCCAAATACCACGCGGTCGCGTCGCCGCCGCAATCGAACCTCAATACGGCGTTCGATATGGAGGTATCGCTGTTGAACTCTTTGGTAAATTCCTGCGCGGTGGCGCTAAGGGTAACCGGCGTATTGCCCATGTAGTCGCGCGTACTCGAACTATTGGTTATCCTCGGCGTAACGCTTCTGGCCGACTGCCCGCGCGCTTTAAACCTAAGCTCGTATTTGCGTCCTTTTTCTAACTTTATGCCGCTTTGCGTAACGCGTAAATCGCCGACCGCGGTTCCGGCCGAGGAAACGGCCTTGAGCTGACCGTCGTCTTGCGTTACGACAAGACTTGATTTATTGTTTGAAACCCACGGTTCTAACGTATATGTAAAGTGGCCGTTTTTCAACAAACCGCAGTTGTAAAACTCCGCCGAAATATCCCAATTCACTCCGATAATAGTTCCCGCTAAATTATTATTGTTTCCCCCGGCGTCGCCCGTCCAAGCCAAAAGCTCCCACCCCGCGTCGGGAACGGCCGTAATGGTTACTCCGTCGTTGTACGCGTGCGCGCTTGTATTGGGCGATTTGGATATGGATCCGCCGACCGCCGGTTGGGTGAGCGTAACCGTGTATGTGGCGTTGCCTTTTGGAAATTTACCGCGAACATACGTACCGCCCGCGCTGTAACTTGCGTCTGACCAACTGCCGGTCGTTCCGAGAACGGAGGGTTTGAGTATCGCCGACGACTCGTCTTTATTGCTGATATGCCAAAATACCCAGCTCATCTTATTGGGGTCGAGCGTACCGGTAAGCCAAGTATCGTAGTTACCGGTGTTGACGCCGCCGTTCCCGTCAGCGGCGCTTACGCTCGACTCCGAAACAAACACGGTGCGCCCGGCGCTTTTGGCGCCGGTGGCGTTTCCTCTATAACCGTCGTGAGCGCCGGTCGCGGAGTAAAAGTGCAACGTATAGGCTACGTTGTTCTTGCTGTCGGTAACGTCGCCGCTTACGTTGGGTTGAGAGCTCCACTGCGGGTTGCCGATAAGAATCAGGTTGGGGTTTGTGGCCCCGGCGCTGCTTTCGGCCGACCTAATGGCGGATATAATCGTATTGGAGTACGTTCTGATACCACCCCAGTCGTTGCCTGTCGGCTCATTGAATATCTCGTAAATCACATTGGGGTATTTCCCGTAAGACTCCACCATCGTTTTGAAAAATTTCGTCGCGCAAGCGGTTTGCTCGGTGGCCGTATGGGAGTGAAAGTCTATAATAATGTATATACCCCTCTTTATCGCCGCCTCAATAACCACCCTCGCGATACGCTCCTGACCGCCCTCGTCGCCGTCGCAGTATCCGGGATTAGCCATTTCTTTACTTGTCGTGCCTACCGCCGCCCGTAAAACGTCAACCTTCCAATCGTGGGCAAACCACGCGACCGTGTTTTCGTTCCAAAACGGGGCCATATCGCCGCCGTTCGACCAACCGAAGCTCATTCCCTTAAGTTGGATATTGGTGGTACCGGTCTTGCTCCCCCTAAGAAAGCCGTCTTTTGCCTGAAGCCATCCGTAGGTAGCCACCGGCGACCCCGCCGGCGCGTCGCCCGGATTCGGCAACCGCGTTTTTATCTGCGCAAACGCCCCCCCGACCAACGCGGAAGAAACCAAAATCGCCGCGGCAAACACAGGTAAAGATCTGTTCATAAGACAACCCGCCTTCCTTGAAACAAGTTACGAAGAATTATTATATCTTTTGGGGACGGCTACACACGCCGCCCTCTTATATACGTGTTTATAGTAACATAACGCGTTTTATTGCCGCGTCTTTTTCCGCTTTCCTTGACAATTCCAATTTATACATCAGGCCAAATATCCTCTAACGGTATCCGTTCGGACGCCGAAGCGTTCCGTGCTTCTATAAGCGATTCCACCATACCCGGAATAGCGTTTAAATAATCGGTGTCATTATCAAAATCGGCAGGATCAATCACCGGCGACAGTAATACCTCCCCGCCGTCTTGCCGTTGTTGTACCACCACGCGCGGCGCACCTATAAGAGAGCTTAGCGATTCCGGTAGCGTGCGGCGGTCTATTACCATTGTAGTCATAAAAATCCTTCTTTATCAATCGGTCTTTCCATTTTAGTATATATAATACTTTCCACCGCCCAATCCAACGGTTTACCCAAAACCAGCGCCTATTTTACAAAAAAGGCGGACGATTGCGCCCGCCCATTTACATCTACCCTACAAAAGCGGACGGACGCGGACGTCCGTCCCCGTAAATCAAAACTTACCTCACAATGCTGAGCGCCGCCTGTTGAACGAGCTTCTTACCGTTTACGTCCTTGGCGTTTACGCGAACAAAGTACATACCGGTCGGAATCGTACCCGCGCCGAGATTGGCGGTAATCTTGCCCGCCGCCGTCTTCGCGATTTGCGTAGAAGCCACAACACGGCCCTTGGTATTGACCAACTGAACCTTGCCGCTCGCTATAGACTGCGCCGCGTTCCAATTCACGCCTACAACGCCGCGGCTATAGGTGGCGCGGAGGCCGGAGGCCAACGCCTTTTTGCCGGAGACTTGCTTGACGCCTAAGGTGTTTCCAACCTTATCAACACCTAAGAAGTACAAGTTGTCGATGGCGATGTTACCGTTGGTGGTACCCGTGTACTTAAACTGAATTTTGGCAAGACGCCCGATATCCAACTTCGTACCGTAACGCCTGTCGCCCGCCTTTATCCAAGAGGGCAGAACCAAGCTGTCGAACGGAATAACAGCGCCCGTCCACGTAGTCGAACCCGGAATCTTCGTGTAGTAGACTTGTCCGTCGTCATTGTCGCCGTTTAAACCCGCGTTGGATATATCGTTATAATCCGAGAACTCAACCGCCAAAAAGTCCACGTTTGCGGTCTTGTA
Organism: Fibrobacteria bacterium GUT77; assembly: GCA_001462255.1. Lineage (GTDB taxonomy): Bacteria > Fibrobacterota > Chitinivibrionia > Chitinivibrionales > Chitinispirillaceae > GUT77. Next base: position 8,101 of record LIUJ01000291.1, read on the forward strand.
CTCAAAATATATACCCGTCGCGCCCGTGAGGTTCGCGTATTCCAACACGGTCGTATCAAACAAATTCGTCCCGATACCGGCAAAAGCGGTGAGCTTCGTGACCGTCCCGCCGCGATTTTGCTCAAACGGACTCTGTCCCAAGGTGTAACCGATTTCAACACCGTTGCTGGCGTTACCGTGACCCGTTACATCCAATATCTCATCTCCGGTATGCTCGTTTACCGTCCAATAATCACTCACCTCGGTCGCGACCGATCCGTCCGTACGAGCCATCACGTCGGTATAGGGGTACCAATAGAAACCAAGCGCGTTTTGAAGCGGGTCAGCGTTCTCAAAGTCGGATACCTTAAACTTCGTCCCGGCGGGCAAAGTCTTGCCGGGGCAGGAGAGGCACTGATCCGCGGGAACGAACGTAAAGTTGGGACCGATGAGCTTTATGTCGTCAACATAGATCGCTCCCGCCTTTTTTTCGTTCTTGTCATTGTTAATCTGCCAAGCGATTTTTGTAACTTTTTCTTTTTTGAAGACAAAGCTCCACCCCCACCAACCGTCCTGGTTGAGATCGCCGGCTTGACCGGGCGCGGTAATCGTCTTTATCTCAGTGCTGTCTGTAACTCCGGTCGCGTCCGCGATTCTAACGGTATATTTTGTCCACTCCGACGAGGGGTGTATCTTCTTCATCCACGCGTTGGAGGGGTTTCTGTCGTATTTTCCCGGAATGTCCTGCTTATTTTGCGGCCACCAACCTGTACCCGGCACGTTTGTCGGCCCAAACCGCCCACTAACCGAGTTATCGGTTGTTTCAACTTTGAAGAAAACCGTATCAACATCGACCGCTTTCATCCAAAACTCAATGGACTCCACATTGTTAAACGCCGGACCGTAGGGCGTGTCGTCACTCGACGTTATACTCGTACCCATACCGATTGTCGGATAGCGCTGGCATCCACCCGGCTCGCTACATACGGATTGGTCGACATTGGCGAAGTCCAAGTTTTGGTAAACCAACGCGGCGCTACTCCCTCCGCCATAACCGGTTCCGGCGAGCGGCGAAAACGTTAAATCGCCGAACTGGTCGCCCGGCCCGGCGTTGGTGATGATGTGTTTGTAACCTTCACCGGCGATATCCTGCGCTTTTATAGCTCCCACACGATCATTGTCGGCGACAACGTAGTACCAGTAGTACCCTATCTTGTTCGCGTTGGATCCTCCCTCCATATCATCCAACAAAAAATCGGCAAACGCGCCGCCCGCCAGCGTCAACGCCCCGGCGAGTCCCACAATCAACCGCTTAGTGAAACGTCCCATAATCCCTGCTCCTTTTGGTTATAGTGATTAATTTGTTGCAATAACGTACCTTAGCAATTACGTTCAACCGCCGCGATTAGGGCGTACGGCACATCATAATAGTATATCGGTTACAACCCCTAAAATGTTACAAAAAAATACGCGCCCACACCCTAAACCGGCACCCAAACGCCCCAAACGCCGACGTAAAATGTGTAATTTGTGAGATATTACACTCTCCGTCGCCCATATACCCCATTTTATCCGCCATTTAGTATTATAATAAAAAAAACGGCGTTGCGCAAGCTTTTTTTTTAAAAAAATAAACTTTGGGGAGCCGGCCATAAACAACACTTGCCCGCGCAAGCCGTAATTAAATCCTATAATACTAATCCACAAACGGCGACAACCCCCGCAACTTCTCCACTATCCCCGGCATAACCTCTATTACCCGGTCTACATCCTCCTCCGTATTGTATACGCTAAACGAGAAGCGGATAGAGCTGTGGGCGAAGTTGTACGGTATGCCCATGGCCATCATCACGTGGGAGGG
>LIUJ01000292.1:0-229 GCA_001462255.1 Fibrobacteria bacterium GUT77
CACGCCGATGAACGCGATTATCGGGATAGCGCAAATGCAACTGCAAAACAAAGACCTGCCGGACGACTACGCGGACGCGCTTGAAAGGATATACGCTTCCGGCGGCAACCTGCTCGGTATCATCAACGATATATTGGATATGTCCAAAATCGAAACCGGCAAGATGGAACTGAACCCCGTGGAATACGACACGCCGAGTTTGATCAACGACGCCGTCCAGCTCAACATC
>LIUJ01000292.1:456-4492 GCA_001462255.1 Fibrobacteria bacterium GUT77
GCCGTCGAGGCTTTACGGCGACGAACTGCGAATCAAGCAAATATTGAATAATCTGCTTTCCAACGCCATAAAGTACACCGACCGCGGGCGCGTAAAACTGTCGGTCACCTCGACTCCGCTCGGTGACCGGTCGACGGTGCGGTCACCGAGCGAAGTCGATGTGAGGTCACCGAGCGAAGTCGAGGCGCGGTCACCGAGCGAAGTCGAGGCGCGGTCACCGAGCGAAGTCGAGGCGCGGTCACCGAGCGAAGTCGAGGCGCGGTCACCGAGCGAAGTCGAGGTGCGCTTTTCCGTTGAGGACACGGGGCAAGGCATGAAGCCGGAGGATAGGGATCGGCTCTTTTCGGAGTATTTGCGTTTCAACGCAGAAGCCAATCGCGCCACGGAGGGGACGGGGCTCGGCCTGAACATCACGAAAAAATTGGTGAGCATGATGGGCGGCGCGATATCAGTGGAGAGCGAGTACGGCAAAGGCAGTGTGTTCACGGTAACGGTCAAGCAGAAAGCGGTGGAGTGCCCCCCTATCGGCGCGGACGTCGCGAAACAGTTATGCCGCTTTGCCTTCACCGACGGCAAACGGGCGGCGAATCTGCGAATTACGTACGAACCTATGCCTTACGGTAGCGTGCTCGTCGTGGACGATGTGTCCACGAACCTATATGTGGCGGAGGGGTTACTGGCGTTGTACAAATTAAAGGTGGAGACGGCGGACAGCGGTTTTTCGGCGGTTGAGAAAGCGGAGGGCGGCAAAGTCTACGACGTGGTATTCATGGATCACATGATGCCGGGCATGGACGGCGTTGAGGCGATGCAAAAAATGCGCGACATCGGATACAAGGGCGCGATAGTGGCGCTGACCGCCAACGCGCTCGTGGGCAACGACGAAATGTTCAGGCAAAAGGGATTCGACGGGTTCATCTCCAAACCCATAGACATCCATCAGCTAAACGCCGTCTTAAACAAATTCGTTCGCGACAGGCATCCGGAGGAGGCGGAAAGGTGTAAGTTGGGTTTCGCCCCCGCACGGCCATCGGCGGTCATCGAGCGGAGTCGAGATGCGGTCATCGAGCGGAGTCGAGATGCGGTCATCGAGCGGAGTCGAGATGCGGTCATCGAGCGGAGTCGAGGTGATCGGAACGGCGTTGAGGGGGATCAATATCATCAACAAAACGGTACGGATAAGACTCAAAATATAGGGGTTGCTTCCGACGCCGTTAATTCCGCGCCGAATCCGCAAATACTGAAATTTTTCGTTAAGGACGCGGAAAAGGCGATTGTTACGCTAAGGGAAACGGCGGAGAGCGGCGACATAAAATTATTCACGATAACCGCCCACGCAATGAAGTCGGCGTTGGCGAATGTGGGCGAAACGGAGGCGTCCGGCGTCGCGGCGGCGTTGGAAGACGTAGGGCGGAATGGGGATATGGAGTTTATATCGGCGAATATCGGCGATTTTATAAAAACTTTGGAATTGTTGGTTGAGAAATTCGGTGACGCTGGGGTGGACAATGTGGATAATGATAATGCGGCGGAAGATACGGATTATCTTGCGGAGCAGTTGCGGATAATAAAAACCGCCTGCCAAGACTACGACGACGACGCGGCTTACGCCGCCCTCGATCGGTTGAAGGAGGGGCGGTGGAGGCGGTCGACGGCGAAGTCGCTGGAAGAGATCCGCGACGCCCTGTTTATCTTCAGCGATTTTGACGGCGCGGCGGATCGGTGCGGAGAGTTTTTGGAAAATAGGAAGGGAACGGTTTAAATGGCTAATAGCAAAAATTCCATGCGGGGCAAGTTCATCATTTTTTCGAGCGTGCTGTTTTTAATAATCCTTGTCGGCGGAAGCGCGGCGTTTTTGTTTTCCATGCGGCATATTATCCGTACCAATAAGGAAAACGAACTGTCACAACGGCTTGAGATTATGCGGGTAAAGTTGGAAACTTACGCAATGAACGAGATTGCTATGGCCTTAAAGATGGCTAACTCGCCGCTTATCAGGGATTATTTTGCCGCTCCCGCCGACGCGGGGTTGAAAAAGCAAGCAATCAAAGAAATAGCCGCCTATCGAAAAGCGTTCAAGAGCGTATCGGCGTTTTGGGTCAACGATATAGATAAAATCTTTTATAGCGACGACAACACGCCGTACGTAGTCGATCCCAACGCCCCTGAAAATTATTGGTATAATATGACGCTCTACAAGACCGAAGTGTATAATTTCAACATCAATTACAATCCCGACATCCAAATGACAAATCTTTGGATCAACGCGCCGGTTTTTGACGACAACAAAAAACCTATCGGGATGGTCGGCACGGGCATTGCGTTAACCTCTTTTGTAAACGCGCTTTTCAGCGAGGTCGACGCCAAGACGGTTTTTTATTATTTCAACGCCAAAGGCGAAATCACCGGTGCGAAAGACGTTGAGTACATCTCCTCAAAGAAGAACGTGGACGGCGTGATTGCCGTTATGAAGAGCGGTGTCCTGACCGCCGCCAAAAACCTCGCACCCGGCGAAACGCGGGCGTTTGCCGTGCCGCACGGAAGCCTTGTAATCGGCACGGTTCCAAAACTCGATTGGTACTCCATAATGTTTGTGGAGGACAGCGTAGCCGACTATAAAACCTCAATGACCAATCTGTTTCTCGTAGTGTTTGTCGTCATATTCCTGATATTCGTCATCTTCAACCTTTTCGTATCCTCCTTTCTCAAAACCCAACAAAAGACGATGGCGTTTCTCGAACAAGCCAGAAACGAGGCGGAGGCGGCCAATCGAAGCAAATCGAGCTTCCTCGCCGCGATGTCTCACGAAATTCGCACGCCGATGAACGCGATCATCGGGATAGCGCAAATGCAATTGCAACGCGGCAATTTGTCGGACGACATAGTAACCGCGCTTGAAAAAATATACGATTCCGGCGGCAGCCTGCTCGGTATCATCAACGATATATTGGATATGTCCAAAATAGAAACCGGCAAGATGGCGCTGAATCCGGTGGAATACGATACGCCGAGTTTGATAAACGACGCCGTGCAGCTCAACGTCGTCCGAATAGGATCGAAGCAAATCGAGTTTGCCGTCGATATAGACGAAAATCTCCCGTCAAGACTTTACGGCGACGAGTTGCGGATAAAGCAGATACTGAACAATCTGCTTTCCAACGCGATAAAGTACACCGACACCGGGCGCGTAAAATTGTCGGTCACCTCGACCCCGCGATCACTTAGCGAAGTCGAAGCGCTCGGTGACCGCGAAGTCGAGGTGCGCTTTGCCGTGGAGGACACGGGTCAGGGTATGAAGTCGGAGGATAAGGAGAGACTCTTTTCGGAATATACGCGTTTCAACGCCGAGGCCAACCGCGCCAAAGAGGGTACGGGTCTCGGTCTTAATATAACAAAAAAGTTAGTGGAGATGATGGACGGTACGATAAGCGTGGAGAGCGAGTACGGCAAAGGCAGCCTATTCACCGTAACCGTCCGACAGAAAGCGGTGGAGTGCCCGGCGATAGGCGCGAGTGTCGTGAAGCAACTGCGCAACTTCGCGTTCACCGGCGGCAAACACGCGTCGAATATGCGTATCACAAGCGAACCGATGCCGTACGGAACCGTGCTGGTTGTGGACGACGTGTCAACGAACCTATACGTGGCGGAGGGTCTGTTGGCGCTGTATAAATTGAATGTAGAGACGGCGGACAGCGGTTTCGCGGCGATTGAGAAGGTGAAAAACGGCAAAGTCTACGACGTGATATTCATGGATCACATGATGCCGACCATGGACGGTGTGGAGACAACGCGAAAGTTGCGCGAGTTGGGATACAAGGGGACGATAGTGGCGCTTACCGCCAACGCGCTCGTCGGCAACGACGAACTGTTCATGAAAAAGGGGTTCGACGGGTTCATCTCCAAACCCATAGACGTCAGGCACTTAAACGAAGTATTAAACAAATTTGTCCGCGACAGGCACCCGAAGGAGGCTGAAAAGCGTAAATCGGGATTCGACCCCGCTCGGCCGTCGGCGGTCATCGAGCGGAGTCGAGAT